>NZ_JBFUIP010000001.1:0-171211 GCF_056401815.1 Aminobacter sp. P4_D5
GAGCCGCCATAACCCAGGCCGGGATAGATGAAGTGGTAGCCGATGCGCGGGTCCGAGCCGATGCCCTTGCGCACCTCCTCGATGTCGGCGCCGAGCAGTTCGGCGAGGTTGGCCATCTCGTTCATGAAGCTGATCTTGGTCGCCAGCATGCAGTTGGCGGCATATTTGGTGAACTCGGCCGAGCGCACGTCCATCACGATCATCTTTTCGTGGTTGCGGTTGAACGGCGCGTAGAGTTCGCGCATCACCGCCTCGGAGGCTTCGCTCTGGGTGCCGATGATGACGCGGTCGGGCCTCATGCAATCGGCGACCGCCGAGCCTTCCTTGAGGAACTCCGGATTGGAGACGACGTCGAAGGAGAGATCCGCGCGGCCCCTTTGCTTGAGCACCTCGGCGATCTTCCGGGAGACCTTGTCGGCGGTACCGACCGGTACCGTCGACTTGGTGACGACGATCTTGGCACCGGCCATCTCGCGGCCGATCACTTCGGCGACCGACAACACATATTTGAGGTCGGCCGAGCCGTCCTCGCCCTGCGGCGTGCCGACCGCGATCATCTGGATTTCGCCATGCTTCACCGCCATCGCCGCATCGGTAGTGAAGACGATGCGSCCCGCSGCRTGGTTKTCGCGCACCARMGCTTCGAGRCCCGGCTCGAAGATCGGGATGAAACCCTGGTTCAGCCGCTCGACCTTGGCSGCGTCGACATCGACGCAGACCACGTCATGGCCGACCTCGGCCAAAACCGCAGCCTGCACAAGCCCGACATAGCCAATTCCAAATACCGTCAAGTTCATCCGGTCAAATCCTGTTGTTTGTGATGTTGCAAGTCCGGCGTCGGACTGCTCGTCGTTTGGAGATCACTGCAGCTTGCAGGCGACCGATTCCTTGAACTGGCAAGGCTCGCCGAGCGCGGTGAACGCCACCCGGTCGACGGCCATCGTCACCGGCTTGCCGGGATCGGAGAACGGCCCCATCCATTCCTTGAGCGTATCGGTGCCCCACAGGCTGAAGAATATCTTCTGCGGATGGCTGGGCAGTTGCGAGGCATCGGTCACCTCATGCACGAGTTTGCCGTTGACGTACCAGCGCAGCCGCTGCTTCTCCCAGACAAAGGCGTAGTCGTTGAATCCCTTGTCGGCGCCGCCTGTAACACCGACCAGTTTTTCGTCGTTCGACTTGCCGCCGACATATGCATTGACCTGTACCTTCGAGGGGTCCTTGGTCAGCACCTCGAAATCGATCTCGTCATGCGGCTGTTTATGCACCGGCCCGATATAGGTGAAAAAAGCCGCGTTGAGCCCGGAGCCGGTGCCGGTCTTCATGCGCGCCTCATAGGTGCCGTAGCCGAAGCGTGCCTTGGTCTGCACTTCGGCGCAGGAATAATCGCGGTTTTTGAACTGCTTCTTTTCGAAGCTCAGTATCAGCTTGCCGTCGGCGAGCTTGAGCTGGTTTTTCGACCAGGTGCAGTTCTGATGCTTGCCGTTGTCCCATCCATCGGAGACAAACCAGCGAGAACCGCTGAGGCTGTCGAAATTGTCGACGAATGACGCGCCAGTGGCATCCTGTGCGAGCGCACCACCTGTTGCACCAAGCAGACCGACGAGCGCGACCGACAGTTGCAAGGCGCCGAAGCGGCCAGCAACGTGATTTTTGTTCAAGTTCATAGCCAAGTCATCCTTGTGCCTGCATGCCTCCCGCCCGGGAACCACATCCTAACACCCGGCCAGGGTTGCGCCCGGCCGGCAACTTGTTCCTCCATCCTCCCTGAATCCGTTGCCGACGATCGCCGGGGCAAGATCGCTCCCGCGTCAACTTGCGCTGTCGGCTCCCCCAGTCGAGCGACCTTCGGCAGTAAACATGTCGACCGAATGACGAAGCCCTGAGACGAACTCGGTCTGCCTGCCCAGTTCCTCGATGCGACGAAGGCAGTTCTTGAGCGCTTCGGTCAGTTGGTCCATTTCAGCCGCCCGCCGCGACGACACCGCGTCATTGTCCATGGCTTCGACCAGGAAAGCCGCATTGGCCGAGACCGCCTCATAGCGGCTCCTGATGCCAGTTCTCTCCGCCTCGATCTCGGAAGCGAGTTGATCAAGCGAGCGCGCGAGCTGTTCGAAACGCACGCGATCCGTCCCCTGATCGCGGTCAGGGGTGCGGGTGCGGAATGCCAAGATCGATGTCATGCATGCTACTCCGCGTTTGGTAATCGAACGTCATTTCAGCCTAGCGCCCGCATGCTCGCCGACAACCGTCGTGCCAGGCATCAAATAGTGGTAGCGTGCATCGCCCGCTGAAGGCGCGCGTGACAATGCCCGGCGCAGCGGTTCGATCTTGTCCATGACCACACCACCCACGACACCGGCAAAATTCGCCGGAGAGCGAAGAGCAAACGTCGCTGCGTCGGCGAGCCCGCTGGCCGCCTTGAGGTCGAGGAAGCGACGCAGGCGATACTTGTCCCTGACATGGCGCTCGTGCCGGCGTAGCACCGGTTTGAACTCAGCCGCGATTTCTGGATTGCCCAGAAGCGAAAGATCTGTGTCGGCGAGCCGTCGCAAATCTTCAGTGCGATGTCGGCCACTGAGCGATTGCGGCCGCACGACCGCGCCGTAGCCACAGGACCGGATCAGCTTGAAGCGCGCGCCATGCAGCATCGCCCTGGCATAGAGCGCGTAGTCTTCGCCCAGGCGCAGCGATTCATCGTAGCTGAGGCCATGTTCCTCAAGCGTCGCGCGCCGGATCACGGGCTTGAGGAAGCCGAGTTCGCCGCGCTGGGCGCCGCGCCGAGAGATGTTGCCCTTGATGAACTGCACCGGGTCCAGGAACTCTGGAGCAGACACGAAGCTTGGCACCTTGCCCGAGAGAACGTCTCGGGCAGAGTTCGTTTGAACAAAGACGATGTTGTCGGCGATCATGTCCCAGTCGGAGCCGCTCAATAGCTTGTTGAACCTGCCCGGCAGGAAAAAATCATCTGCGTCGAGGATGCTTATCAACGGCGCCTTCGACTGCCTTATGGCCAGGTTGCGTGCGGATGAGGGGCCGCGATTGACTTCGAGCCTCAGCACCAAAAGCCGACCACTGCCATCCCCGGCGGCGCGCGCCACCGCTTCGGTCGCATCGGTCGAGGCATCGTCCACGACCACGACCTCAGCCACTTCGGGCTCACGCAGCGCCGAGGCAATAGAAGTCGCAATCGTCTCCGCCGCGTTGTGCGCGGCAATGATGACACAGACGTCGGTTCCGCTCACGTCGGTTGCCTTTCCGTCACAGTCCCGCCCCGGCCAGAGCTATATTGCACCTGCGAACATGGGAACCCCAACTTTTGTTACGGCGATTCACGTCCCGGCTCGCGGAAGAACGCTCCAGGTCGGGTCACCCCCAGCTCACCAAGGCGTGCAGCCAGATCCCGGTGATCACATCGCGGTGCCCCGATTTTCGCAACAAGCGCAATGCAAAGTACCCGCGTCAGCTCGGGCAACGATTAGCTAGCAGCGATGGTTGTGGAGGAGGTGGCGCGTGATTCCGCCAAGGTCCAATGTGCTCAGTGAGCGCTGCCTTTGGGCGTCAGGTCGTCGGCCGGCACGATCGTGCCGGCCTCTGCTGCAGCCTTCGCGCCATCCCGGCTTTCGAGAGGTTTAGGCGCGCTGCGAAGCACCATCGCAAGGACTGCCAGAAAGTATCCGACCTGCAGAATCACGGCGCAGATGACGATGCGCAGGAAGATCATGCTCCAGCTGGCAGCATCCAGATAAGACCACAGCGCAACGATCACGATCACAATCGCCAGACCGAGGATAAACTTGGGCAAGGTCATTGCGGTTGACCGCCTGCCTGGAGCAGCGKCGTCAGATTCGTCGTGAGTTTACTTGCCATGCCCCTAGCCCTCGCAAGCTTCCGCTAGCGCCCATTTCCCACATCTACCTTGGCACAGACGTATTGATGGCCGGTCAATCCGAGGAACGTCGTGCCATTATATTGGTCGGCCTGGAAGTCAGCAAGCCGAGCACGCTGTCGCAGCTTGCCGAGCAGGTGCTAACAAATGTTGCACTGCACAGAACTTCGAAACGGCGGGTTGCCCCATGCTTCCTGCAATAGAACTATTTCCGCACATTGGCCAAATTCGGCCATGCATTTCAACAATCGGCGTCATCTGCCGCGAAACGTAAGGCGCGGCGCCAATAAATACTGAATTTACTTAGGCAAAACCAACGCATATCCGCATATTCGCTTCTTCTGAAATACAGAACGCGATAGCCTCGAAACTGTCACCATGTCTTTTTCTTGTGCAACCTACGGTCGCCAATCACCCAGGAATTGGCATCATTGTTTCAAACGCCAAGAAATCGTGTTTTGCAGCGCAGCATACCCTGGCTATCTTTGCCCTGGGCGGGTMATTGACCAACTGGAGTAGCAGCATGAGGGATATTGCCAAGTCGACGAGCTTGGAATTTCCGCACGCGGCCATGGAATTTCCGCCGCTGGGTGGGGCAATCAAGCGCGGTTTCGACGTCGTTGGCGCCAGCGCCGGGCTCATCGTTCTCGGCCCGTTGTTCCTGATGATCGCCTTGCTGGTCAAGGTTTCCGATGGCGGGTCTGTGTTCTATGGCCATCGCAGGATCGGCCGCGCCGGCCGGATTTTCCATTGCCTCAAGTTCCGAACCATGGTGCGGGACGGCGATGCGGTTCTTGCCACGCATTTTCGCGACAATCCCGAGGCTAAGGCTGAATGGGAGGAGACGCGGAAACTGAAGGAAGACCCACGCGTCACACGCGTTGGTGCCGTGCTGCGCAGGCTCAGCCTTGATGAGCTGCCGCAGATCGTCAACATCCTGCTGGGTGACATGAGCATCGTCGGTCCACGCCCCGTCGTGCGCGACGAACTCGAATATTACGGCAAGGCGGTGGTGTTCTACTTCAAGTCGCGTCCGGGCCTGACGGGCCTGTGGCAAGTCAGCGGACGAAACGACGTCTCCTATGACAGCCGGGTGGCGTTCGACCGCCAGTATGTCGAGAACTGGTCGCTCGCCGGAGACATCCGCATCATCCTCAAGACGGTTCCGGCCGTCTGCATGTCGCGCGGCAGCTACTGAGCTTGCCGCAATCGAGGCTGCGCTTGAATGGGAGCGCAGCGTCTCCCCTCACCCGCAAACGCCCTTGGATTTCTTCGGCACAGGAACGGAGGACAGATTTGAGATTGCACCTCGCACACTTTCCCCGCAGCCGCGCAAGCCGGCTGCTGAACGGTATCGTTTGTCTTACGCTGGCCTTCTCGGCGTCGGAGGCGTTCGCCGACGATTACCAGCTCGGTACCCAGGACAAGCTGACCATCCGCGTCGTCGAATGGCAGACGGTCGAAGGCGCATTCCGCGACTGGTCGTCTGTCAGCGGCGATTACACGATTGGGCCTTCCGGCAAACTGTCGCTGCCCTTCGTCGGTGAAACGCCTGCATCGGGCAAAACCACAGCCGAGATCGCCGAGACGATCGGCAAGACGCTGCAGGAGAAATTCGGCCTTTCCGATCGGCCGGAGGCATCGGTCGAGGTCGCGCAATACCGCCCGTTCTACATCTCGGGCGACATCAAGACGCCGGGGCAATATCCCTACGCCCCGGAACTCACAGTGCTCAAGGCGATCAGCATCGCTGGCGGCATGCGCCGCGGCACCGAGGGTGCGCGTACCGAGCGCGACTTGATCACCGCCGAAGGTAGCCATGCCGTCCTCTCCGACGAACAGCTCCGCCTGATGGTGACCCGCGCGCGCATCGAGGCCGAACTCGCCGGCAACACTGTGGTCGAAGCGCCCAAGGACATCGCCTCCCTACCTGCGGTGCCCGGAATGGTCGCCGACGAGACCGCCATCATGGTGTCGCGCCAAAAGAAGATCACGCTCAGGCTGCAGGCTCTCGAAGACCTCAAGGGCCTGCTCGAACGCGAGATCGTCTCGCTGGGGCAGAAATCCGAAACGCAGAAGCGCCAGGTCGAACTTGCCCGTAAGGAACTCAGCGGCATCGACACGTTGGCGCAAAAAGGCCTGGTGGTGAACACGCGCCTGCTTTCAACCGAGCGCGCCATCGCCGAGATGGAAGGCAAGATCCTCGACCTCGACACGGCAATGCTTCGGGCCAAGCAGGACATCAGCAAGGCCGAACAGGAAGCCATCGACCTCAAGAACGACAACGAGTCCGAACTTGCCGTCCAACGCCAGAAAGTGGTGGCTGAACTCAATGCCGTGACGCTCAAGCTTGGGATGCAAAACGGCCTGATCTCGGAGGCGGGAGGCGTTGCGCCCTCAGCCGGAGGTGCCGAACAGGCACTTTCTTACGTGCTTGTCCGCAAGACTGGCGACAAGACCAAGGAAGTCGCAGCGACCGAGGATACTCCGGTGTTGCCCGGCGACGTCCTGAAGGTCGAGCGAGCAAGCGGCCCGCTCATCCAGTAGCGGCGGCAAAAATGCGGATCAGAAAGGCACTGCTGGTCGATCCAGGCCAAAACACGCTTTACGGTGCCTTCGCGGTCGCCGTGTCATTTTTCGTCTTCGCCTATTCGTTCCGCCTCGGCCAGGTTTCGATCCTGATGTATTACGCGGTCTGGCTGCCGCTGATCCTGGTCGACTATCGCTTCACGCTCGGGCGTCTCGCCCGTTCGCCGCAGCTCCTGGCTTTCGCGTTGATCGCGTGCCTTTCCTATTTCTGGTCCGACGCGCCAGATGTGACCAGCCGCGCTGCGCTGCAATATCTGTCGCATGTCGTTTGTGCCGTCATCGCTGCCCGCGTGATCGACGCCCGCACGCTGAGCATCGGCGCCATGGCCGGCATCGTCGTCGTGCTCACCTATTCTATTCTTGTCGGCAGCTCGGTCTACGACGCGCTCGACGGCACTTACAGTTTCGTTGGTGCCTTCGGCTCGAAAAACCAGCTTGGCTTTTACGCATCGCTGGGCGTGCTTCTCGGCTGCTACTTCGGGCTGTTCCTCACCCGCAGCCGCATCGCGCGTCTGCTTGCTCTCGGCGTCGTGCTCCTGTCGGCAGCGCTTCTGGTGATGTCCCACTCGGCAACCTCGATGCTGGCGACGCCCGCGACTGTTGCTTTGGTGATTGCGATTGCAGGTCTCGAAGCGTTCTCTCCCACGCATCGCAAGATCTTCTTTCTCGGAGGCTCCGTGCTCGCCTGTGCGGCAGTGCTCGCAGCACTCAATATCGGCGCCGTCGACATGGTGCTTGGCGCGTTCGGCAAAGACACGACTTTGACGGGACGTACCTATCTCTGGCAGCAAGGGCTGGACGCGGCATCTTACGCACCCTGGCTCGGCGTTGGCTACCAGGCCTATTGGGTGCAAGGCTTCTCCGAGGCGGAGCGGCTGTGGAACGAGTTCTACATCGCCTCGCGAACCGGTTTCCACTTCCACAACACCTATATCGAGGCGCTGGTGGAACTCGGCTATGTCGGTACAGCAGCGATCATCCTGCCTCTGCTTGCCGTGCTCCGGCTCTGCATATGGCGGCTTCTCAATGAAAGGGACTGGACCGAGCCGCTGCTGCAGACGGGCCTGCTGGCGCTGCTCGTCATCCGCTCCTTCTTCGAGGTCGACATCCTGCAGCCCTACGCGATCGGCTCGTTCCTGCTCTATTACTGCTGGGCTCGCGTCAAGGAACCGGCACCTAGGCGCATGGTTGCACAGTCGCCTGCATCGAAGCAGTTTTCTGGAGCCATTTGACGGACCTGCGCGACCGGGACCGCAGCTCTATCCTGATCTCTGAAGCAATCGACCCGGGCGTCGAAGTGACACCCGGGCCGATCTCTCATTCTAAAAGAGGCGCCTGCGCGGAAACTCCCGCGCAAGCGGTATCATGCCGACAAGCGGAATTTCGTCTCGTCGATCGCCGCTGCCATCAGCGTCTTGGTGTAGGTTTCGCGTGGCTCTCCAAAGATCTCCTCGGTCGGCCCCTCCTCGACGATCTTTCCCTGCTTCATCACGATGATGTAGTCGGCCATAGCCCTGACCACCGCCAGATCGTGGCTGATGAACAGGTAGGAAAGGTCGTGATCGGCCTGGAGCTTGCGCAACAGCTCGACGATCTGCTTCTGCACCGAGCGGTCGAGCGCCGACGTCGGCTCGTCAAGCACGACGACCTTCGGCTTGAGGATCATCGCTCGCGCGATCGCGATGCGCTGGCGCTGGCCGCCCGAGAATTCGTGCGGATAGCGGTTTCGCGTGTCAGGCGAGAGGCCGACCTCGAGCAGCGCTTCTACCGCCCGCTTGTCACGATCCTTGGACGACAGCGACGGCTCGTGCACGAGCAGCCCTTCGGTGATGATCTGCCCCACCGTCATGCGTGGAGAGAGCGAACCGAACGGGTCCTGGAAAACCAGCTGCAGCTCCCGGCGCAGCGGGCGCATCTCGGCACGATCGGCTTTTGACAGGTCCTTGTCGGCAAAGCGGATCATGCCCTCGCTTGGCAACAGCCTGAGCAAGGCGCGGCCGAGCGTCGACTTGCCCGACCCTGACTCGCCGACGATGCCGATCGTCTGGCCACGCTTCAGCGAGACCGATATGCGATCGACCGCCTTGAGCAGCATCGGCGGACCGGCAAGGAAGCCGCCGCCGATCTTGAACTCCACCTCGACATTGCGTCCTTCAAGCAGGATCGGCGCGGTGTCGGCGGGTGCTGCCTTGCGGCCGGTCGGTTCTGCGGCAAGCAGCATCTTGGTGTAGTCGTGATGCGGATTGGCAAACAGCTCGTCCGCGTTGCCCTCTTCCACCACCTCGCCGTAGCGCATGACGTAGACCCGGTCGGCAAAGCGCCGGACGATGCCAAGGTCATGAGTGATGAAGACGATGGCCATGCCGAGCTTGCGCTGCAACTCGGCCAGCAGCATCAGGATCTGCGCCTGGATCGTCACGTCGAGAGCGGTCGTCGGTTCGTCGGCGATCAGAATGTCCGGGTCGTTGGCAAGCGCCATGGCGATCATCACGCGCTGGCGCTGGCCGCCCGACATCTCGTGCGGATAAGACTTCAGGCGTCGCTCGGGGTCGGGAATCTTGACCAGTTCGAGCAGCCTGAGTGCTTCGGCGCGAGCCTCCGCACCGCTCAGCCCACGATGCCTGCGGATCGGCTCCATCAGCTGGTTGCCGATCGTATAGAGCGGATCGAGCGAGGTCATGGGCTCCTGGAAGATCATGCTGATCTTGCGGCCGCGGACCTTGTTGAGTTCCGATTTGCCGAGCGTCAGCAGGTTCTTGCCACGATAGTCGACGACGCCTGTGGCCTCGCCGTTGGATGCCAGCAGGCTCATCGCCGCCATCATCGTCTGGCTCTTGCCGGATCCGGACTCACCGACCACGGCAACCGTCTCGCCGGCATCGACGTGAATGTTGATGCCCTTGACCGCTTCGACGACGCCGTCGAGCGTACGGAAGCGGACGCGCAGGTCCTTGACCGAAAGGATTGTTTCTCCAGCCATCTCACCTGTCCTTCGGATCGAGTGCATCGCGAAGTCCGTCGCCGACGAAATTCAGCGCAAACAGCGTTGAGACCAGGAAGAATGCCGGGAATAACAGCAGCCAGTTGGCGGTGCCGATGTTCTTGGCGCCAGCGGAAATGAGCACGCCCCAGCTGGTCATCGGTTCCTGCACGCCGAGCCCCAGGAACGACAGGAAACTCTCCAGGATGATGACCTGCGGTACCAGCAAGGTCATATAGATGACCACCGGCCCGAGCAGGTTGGGGATGACGTGCCGCAGTACGATGCCGCGCGACCTGACGCCGAGCGCTTCCGCCGCCTGGACATACTCCTGCCTGCGGATCGACAATGCCTGGCCACGCACGATACGCGCCATGTCGAGCCACAGCACCGCTCCCACAGCTAAAAACATCAGCACGAAGTTTCGCCCGAAGAAGACGACAAGCATGATGACGAAGAAGATGAAAGGCAGTGAATAGAGCACATCGACGATGCGCATCATCACCTCGTCAGTCTTGCCGCCCAAGAAGCCAGCCGTCGCGCCATAGGTAACGCCGATGACCACCGCGACGATACCGGCCAGAAGGCCGATCGCCAGCGAGATGCGGCCTGCCATCAAGGTTCGCGACAGCAAGTCACGACCGACATTGTCTGTGCCAAACAGGAAATACTGTTGTTTGATCGAGGCACTCATCACCGCCGTCAAACCATCGGGTGATGTGCTTTCCAGTTTGCCATCGTCGAAGGTATCGGAACGATCGAGATAGCGGATGTTGCGGGCATCGAGCGGCTTTGCCGACGTCACGGTTATGAACACGCGCTCGCCTTCCTGCCGCCATTCCTTGACGTCGACACGCATCCGCCTGACGGCGTCACTCATCGCCTTTTCGATCATGTCGGGCTTCGGATAGGCAGAAATGCTCGGCGGGATTCTTACATAGTCGGGATAGATCGTTGTGTATTGATGCGGCACGAAGAGCGGGCCAACAATGCACACTGTTGCCATCGCGATCAGATAGAAGAGGCTGAACATTGCAGCCTTGTTGGCCTTGAGGCGCGCCCAGGCGTCGCCCCAGAGCGAGCGCCCAACGACCGGTGCGGTAATGGCTATCTCAGTCATATCGCACCCTCGGGTCAAAGAAGGCGTAGAGGACATCGACGATCAGGTTGAAGGCGATCGTAAACAAGGCGATCACCACGACAGTACCCATCACCAGCGTATAGTCGCGGTTGAGTGCGGCATCAACGAAGTAACGACCCACGCCTGGAATGGCGAAAATGGTCTCGACGATGATCGAACCCGTCAGAAGTGCCGCCGCCGCCGGGCCAGCATAGGACACGATGGGCAGGACAGCGCCTCTGAGCGCGTGCTTGATCACCACAGACCAGTCGGAAAGGCCAAGCGCTCTAGCGGTGCGGATGTGATTGGAATGCAGCGACTCTATCATCGAGCCCCGCATCAGGCGCGCCACGATGGCAATCTGCGGCAGTGACAGGGTTAGGATAGGGCCGATCTTGTTGATCAACGCACCATCGCCCCAGCCGCCGATCGGCAAGAGCTTCCAGGCCAAGCCAAAGGTCAACTGGATGATTGGCGCAATAACGAAGGTAGGAATTGTGCTGCCTGCCGTCGCCACAGCGATGACCGTGTAGTCGCCCCACTTGTTCTGGTTGAGGGCTGCAATCACGCCAAGCACGGTTCCAACTGCAAGAGCCAGCAGCAGCGCGGAAAGGCCGAGCTGAATGGAAATTGGCAGGCCCTTGGCGAAGAGCTCGCCGACGGTAAAATCAGGCAGATTGTAGCTCGGCCCGAGACTGCCATGCAGCAAGTTGTTGAGGTAATTAAGATATTGTCTCCAGAGCGGATCACCGAGGCCGAATTGAGCTTCGAGATTAGCCTTGATTTCCGGACTGAGCCCGCGCTCCTGGTTGAAAGGGCCACCGGGAGCAACACGCATCAGGAAGAACGCCAGCGTTACGATGACGAATAGCGTTGGGATGGCGGTCAGCAACCGCCTTAGTACATAGAGCAGCATCTTATGTCCGCCTTCTTTAAGAAAAGCCGCCGCCCCAACGCGGGGCGGCGGTTCGGCTGGACTTAGTTCTTGCTCATGAACCGGCTCGGATGGCGGTCCATCTGATTGTCCTCAAAGCCTGCAAGCTTCGGGGAAACGATGTTGTGGTAGTTGTAATAGAGCAGCGGAATGTTGCCGACGTTGTCAACGAGCTCCTTTTCGGCCTCGCTGAGCAGCTTGAAGCGCTCTTCAGGCTTGCCACCGGCGGCGGTTGCAGCCTTCATCAACTCCTCAAACTTCGCATCGTTGAAGTTCGAGTAGTTGTGACCGTCAGCCTTGAGAGAAATCTCAAGGAACGTTTCTGGATCGCTGTAATCGGCGATCCAGCCCGCGCGAGCGACGTCGAAGTCGCCCTTCTGCTCAAGATGGCCGTAATGGGTCTTGGTGTCGGTGTTCAGGAGCGTTACTTCGATACCCAGCGGCTTGAGTTGCTCCTGGATAGCGACCGCCGTGTTCTTGTGGTTCTCCGAGGTATTGTAGCGGATTTCCATCTTCAGCGGCTTGTCAGGACCATAGCCGAGCTTTTCGAGAACCTTCTTGGCTTCATCTTCGCGATCAATCTGCGATTTGTCCGCGAATGCAGCCGGCGACGTCGTGTAACCTTGAATACCCGGAGGAACCATCGAATAGGCCGCGGACATGGAATTGCTCCAAACCTTCTCGGCCAGGAAATCACGATCAATGGCCATCGAGACTGCGTTGCGCAATTCGACGTTGTCCCACGGCGCCTTGTCAGTCTTGATCGCGTAGTAATAGGTCCCAAGATAAGGGGCGACGCGAACCTGATCACCAAACTTCGCCTTCAGATCGGCAAGCTGCTCAGTGGGGAGATCGTCATAGCTGTCGAGCTCGCCAGCCTCAAAACGCTTCATAGCCGACGAACGGTCCTCTGTAGGAATATAGTTTACCGTATCGATCTTGACGTTCGCAGCGTCGTAGAATTTCGGGTTCTTGACCAGTTTGATATGGTCATTCGGAACCCATTCAGCCAACGTGTAAGCGCCATTGGATACGAGATTGCCCGGCTTGACCCAATCAGCGCCCAGCTTCTCGATCGATGCCCTGTTGACCGGGTAGGTCGACTGATGAGTCAGGACTTCAAGAAAATAGGGAGTCGGCGCTATCAGCTTGATTTCGAGCGTGTTTGCGTCGATCGCTTTTACACCCAGCTCTTCCGGCTTCTTGCTGCCAGCATTCACTTCCTTTGCGTTGACGACCTTCTGGAGCATCGACGCATATTCCGCCGCGGTCTTGGGGTCCTGGAGGCGCTGGAACGCATACACGAAATCCTCGGCTGTCACCGGGCTGCCATCGGACCAGGTCGCGCCCTGGCGCAGCTTGAAGGTGTAAACGGTGCCATCGTCTGAAACGGTCCAGCTCTCGGCGGCTCCCGGAATAACTTCAGACTTGGCATCTTCCGTCACCAAACCCAGGAACATGTCACGCAGGATGTGGGCTTCGTAGACAGTCGAGGTCTTGTGTGGATCAAGCGATTCCGGCTCCGCCGCACTACCGCGATTGTAGACGACCTCGGCAAAGGCCGGCATCGAAATCGCGCCTGTAGCCAATGCAAGCGTCGTTGCGAACACTGTCGCTTTCAGCATGTTCTTCAGCATGTTTTCCTTCTCCCAAATAGGCGTGTTCCCCGTAAACACGGCCTCGCCTGGTTAGCGCCCGAATGCCGGATTTTTCCGGTTTCGTTGAGCGAGCCGGCAGCTCCCTACCGCCAGCGGTGGCTGAGACTAGACACGACTTTTTTTATTTTCAACACGACTCGTGCTCACCTAAAGTCAACTTGAGCGAGTTCAAACTAAGCTCCCGATAAAGTAATCGAGCGGGGCCAAGATGATACGGTCTTTTTCGAGGTCGCGTAAAGCTCCGGGAAACGCCATTGGGCTTAGGCCGCCAAGCCCTGCCGGCACCGGCCAGGAAGCGGGTTTTTCGGCAAAATTGAAAACGCAGAGCAGCCGCTCGTCCTGCGACTCCCGCACGAAAGCGAGCACGTCGCMCTTTGCCTCCAACAGCGCAATCGAGCCATGGATGAGTGGCGGAAGCGTCTTTCTAATAGCGAGTATGGCACGGTAGCGAGCCTGCACGGATTCCGCTTCCTGTTGTTGCCGATCGGCCGCGAGGGCACGATGCTCGGCCGGAATCGGCAGCCACGGCTTGCCGTCCGTGAAGCCGCCCTGTTCTGCCTGGGCTTCCCACACCATCGGCGTGCGGCAGCCGTCGCGGCCCTTGTAGCCCGGCCAGAAGCGAATGCCGTAGGGATCGCGCAAATCCTCAAAGGCCAACTCGGCTTCGCCAAAGCCGAGCTCTTCGCCTTGATAGATACAGATCGAGCCGCGCAAGCACGCAAGCAGGGCAATCGAGAATTTCGCCACCGCCTCGGGGTCGCCTCCGGGCCTCGTCCAGCGCGTCACATGGCGGATCACGTCGTGATTGGAAAAGGCCCAGCAGACCCAGCCGTCGGTCACGGCCGCCTCGAAATCGGCAATACATTTGCCGACATGTTCGGCCGAGAATTTCGGACCAAGCAGGTCGAATGTGTAGCACATATCGAGCTTGTCGCCGCCCGACGTGTAGGCCGCCACCGTCTGCAGCGAGCGCGCGCCATCGCCGACTTCGCCTACCGAAGCGCGCGCTCCATATTCATCGAGCAACGAGCGGAAGCGCTTGAGAAATTCAAGATTTTCCGGCTGCGTCTTGTCGAAGAGATGATCCTGATATTCGTAGGGATTGGGGTCTTCGTTTTCGCCGGCAATACTCTTCGGCAAGGGCGGGTTGTCGCGCAGCCACTTGTCGTGAACGTAGAAATTGACGGTGTCGAGCCGGAAGCCGTCGACGCCGCGGTCGAGCCAGAAACGCACCGTCTCCAGCAGTGCGTCCTGGACTTCGAGATTGTGGAAGTTGAGGTCGGGCTGCGAGGCCAGGAAGTTGTGCTGATAATATTGCCTGCGTGTCGAATCCCACTCCCAGCCCGGCCCGCCGAAGATCGACATCCAGTTGTTTGGGGCGGTGCCGTCGGGTTTTGGCTGCGCCCAGACATACCAGTCGGCCTTGGGATTGTCGCGGCTGGCACGGCTCTCCAGAAACCAGGGGTGCTTGTCCGAAGAATGCGACAGCACTTGGTCGATGATGATCTTGAGCCCGAGACGATGGGCTTCGCTGATCAGCGCATCGAAGTCGGCAAGCGTGCCGAACATCGGATCGACATCGCAATAATCCGAGACATCGTAGCCCATATCGGCCATCGGTGACTTGAAGAAGGGCGACAGCCAGACGGCATCGACACCCAGCGAAGCGATGTACGACAGGCGTTGCGTTATCCCGGCAAGGTCGCCGCTACCGTCGCCTGTCGTGTCCTGAAATGAGCGCGGATAGACCTGATAGATCACACAGCCGCGCCACCAGTCGGTTGCCGACGTTGCTCCGTCTTTCGGCGTCATGACGACTCTCCTTGGCTGTCATTCGCAGGGCGTTCGATCGCAAACAAGACGCAGCGCGCTGGCACGGCGAAGCGGTCATTCGCCGGCCCATGCTCATCGAATTCCGATTGCCACAGGAAGCCGGGACGAGCGGGCAGCCTAAAACCCGCGTCGCGTCGTGAGCCATTGATCATCACCGCCAGCCGCCCGCCAGAAGCGTCGCCGTTTGCGACGAGCATCGTCAGGCGATGCCGGTCGGGCTCATGCCAGTTGGCGTCCGACATCGGTCGGCCAGCCTCGGTCAGCCATTCGACATCCGATACGGCTTGGCCATCGCGGGGTGCACCTGTGAAAAACTCCAGTTGCGCCAGCGCCGGGACCGCTCGCCTGAGCCTGGACAGACCGGCGACGAAGTCTTCGAGCGCTGTGTCGCGATCGGCCCAGTCGAGCCAGGTCAGTTCGTTGTCTTGCGCATAGGCGTTGTTGTTGCCGCGCTGGCTGCGGCCGAATTCATCGCCTGCGGTCAGCATTATCGTGCCGCGCGAGGCAAACAGCGTGGCCAGCATGGCGCGCACATCGCGGTCACGGTTGGCCACAATGTCCGGGTCCCGGCTTTCGCCCTCGACGCCATTGTTCCAGGAGAAATTCTCATTGTGGCCGTCGTGGTTGTGCTCGCCATTGGCCTCGTTGTGCTTGCGCTCGTAGCGAACGATATCGGCCACGGTCATGCCGTCATGGGCGGCGATGAAATTGACGGTTCGCGTCCGCGCATCGCCGCCAAAGATGTCAGATGACCCAGCCAACCGTGTTGCCAGCGCTCCAACCATTGCACGGTCTCCGCGCCAGAATCGTCTGACGTCGTCGCGGTAGCGGTCGTTCCACTCGAGGAATTCTTGCGGAAAGCCACCGAGCCGATAGCCATTGTGGCCGATATCCCAGGGTTCGGCGATCAGGATTCGGTCGCCGATGATCTTGTCGTTTTGCATCGCCTGCAGCAGCGGCGCATTGGCGGTGAACGCGCCACCGACCCGGCCCAGCACTGGCGCCAGATCGAAGCGAAAACCGTCAACGCCGGCATGCACGACGAAGTGCCTGAGACTGTCGAGGATCAGCTCCTGTACCGCCGGATGGTCGCAGGCGAGCGTGTTGCCAGTTCCGGTATCGTTGGCATAGCGGCCGGGATCGCCTACCGCCTCGCGATAATAGGCGCGATTGTCGAGGCCGCGCAGGGAGAGCGTCGGGCCAAGCTCGTCGCTCTCGGCCGTGTGGTTGAAGACGAGATCGAGGATGACGCCAATACCGGCCTCGTGCAGCGCGGCGGTGGTATGGTGCAGGTCGTTGATGCCGTCGGGCGCCAGCCGCGGATCGAGCGCCATGAAGGACACAGGATTGTAGCCCCAGGCATTGCGCAGCCCGAGCGACGGCAGATGGCGCTCGTCCATCGTCGCCGTCACCGGCATGAGCTCGACGGCCGACACGCCGAGCTTCAAGAGGTGCTCGATGACGACAGGCTCGGCCAGCGCGCGGATAGTTCCACGAAGCTTCTTTGGAACAGACGGATGGCCCATCGAAAAAGCCCGCACCTGAACTTCGTAGATCAGCCCACCTTGCCGGAAGTTCGGTGGCGTAGACGGCACGGCCTGAAGCGTGGTCGCCACCGCTTTCGGCATCAGTTGGGCAGTGTCGCCGGCCTGCCCGCGTGGTGCAGCCAACCGGCCATCGTATCGATAGGCACGGTCGATGCGTTTTGCGTAGGGATCGACCAGCAGCTTGTCGGGATCGAACCAAAGCCCCTCGTCTGGCGCGTATCGCCCGTCGGCGCGGAAGCCATAACAGGCTCCTTCGCCCAATCCGGCAACCGACAGCACGAAGACACCCTCGCCTTCGCGCTGCAACTCCAGCCTGTCGGTTTCGGTCTTGCCCTCGGCGTCGAAGACCGACACCCACATGCGTTCGGCGGAACTCGACCAGGCAGCGAAACGGATGCCGCTGTCGGTAATTGTCGCGCCCAGCGCAGTGTTGGCGCGACGCGAGTTCATTGGAAAGCGACAGCGAGGCAGTCCAATCTCCCCCCTTGCGGGGGAGACGTCCGGCGGGACAGAGGGGGGTGCGAGAAAACACACCCGATCCAGGATTGGCGGCCTTGTCGCCTTTGGAAGGTGCGCACTTCGCGGATCGCAGGCGCCCTACGTTGCCCCCCTCTGTCCTGCCGGACATCTCCCCCGCAAGGGGGGAGATCAGCCGTCATCCCCAATCTCACGTAATCACGCTCGGCTTGTCGCGACCGGTGTGGCTGCGGATGCCGGCAATGTCTTCGGCCGCCTGGATCAGGTCGGCAAGCGCTGCCTGCGTGTCGAGGCCATGCCGCGCCGGATCGGCCTCGTAGCGCTCGATATAGACGCGCAGCGTAGCACCTGACGTGCCCGTGCCGGACAGACGGAAGACGACGCGCGAGCCGCCCTCGAAGAGCACGCGGATGCCCTGGTTCTTGCTCACTGATCCGTCGACCGGGTCGTGGTAAGCGAAGTCGTCGGCGCTGGCGATCTTCATGCCACGCACGTTCGTGCCCGGCAGCGAGCCAAGCTTCGCCCTCAGCTCATCGACCAGCGCGTTGGCGCGATCGGTCTCGACTTCTTCATAGTCGTGGCGCGAATAATAGTTCTGGCCGTAGGTCGCCCAATGCTTGGCGACAATGTCCTTGGCGCTTTCGCCGCGCACGGCAAGGATGTTGAGCCATAGCAGCACCGCCCACAGCCCGTCTTTTTCGCGGACATGGTCTGAGCCGGTACCGGCACTCTCCTCGCCGCAGATCGTCGCCATGCCGGCGTCGAGCAGGTTGCCGAAGAACTTCCAGCCGGTCGGCGTCTCGTACATGCCGACGCCGAGTTTTTCAGCGACCCGGTCGGCGGCGCCGCTTGTCGGCATCGAACGGGCAATGCCCTTGAGGCCCGACTTGTAGCCCGGCGCGAGATGGGCGTTTGCAGCCAGCATCGCCAGCGAATCCGAAGGCGTGATGAAAATGCCGCGCCCGATGATCAGGTTGCGGTCGCCGTCACCATCGGAGGCCGCCCCAAAATCCGGCGCGTTGGGGCCCATCATCTCGTCATAAAGGTGCTTGGCGTGGACCAGATTGGGGTCTGGATGATGGCCGCCGAAATCCTCGAGCGGTACGAAATTGCGCGCGGTTCCGTTGGCAGCGCCAAGCCGCTTTTCCAGGATTTCCTTGGCATAGGGACCGGTCACGGCATGCATGGCATCGAAGCGCATGCGGAAGCCCGATTTGAACAGGGCGCGCAGCGCGTCGAAATCGAACAGCGTCTCCATCAGCTCGGCATAGTCAGTCACCGGGTCGACGATTTCGACCTTGATGCCGCCAACCTCGAAGGTGCCCAGGCGGTCTATATCGACCGGTGCGACATCGGCGATCTTGTAGCTCGAGATGACCTTGCTGTGGGCGTAGATCGCATCCGTCATCTTCTCCGGCGCCGGGCCGCCGTTTTCGGCATTGTATTTGATGCCGAAATCTTCGTGCGGGCCGCCGGGATTGTGGCTGGCCGACAAGATGATGCCGCCAAAAGCCTTGCGCTTGCGGATCAGGTGGGAGGCCGCCGGCGTCGACAGGATGCCGCCCTGCCCCACCACCACGCGGCCGAAGCCGTTAGCCACCGCCATGGCGATGACCTTCTGGATCACCTCGCGATTGTAGAAGCGGCCGTCGCCGCCGACCACCAGCGTCTTGCCGGCAAAACCTTCAAGCGAATCAAACACCGACTGGATGAAGTTCTCGGCATAGTTCGGCTGCTGGAAGACGGGCACCTTCTTGCGCAGGCCCGAAGTGCCGGGCTTCTGGTCGTCATAAGGCGAGGTAGAGACTGTACGAATCATCAGGCATCCCTTTTGGAGAGAAGCTTGCGGTAAAGTGCGGCATATTTCTGGGCGCTTCGATCCCAGGAAACATCCGATTTCATGCCCTGCCGTTGCAGCGAGGTCCAGCCGGCCGGATCTGCATAAAGTGCGTTGGCGCGAAGAATAGCATGCTGGAAAGCGCCAGCATCTTCCGGCGTGAACTGGAAGCCGGTGGCGACACCAGCCGCCACCGCCGCTTCATTTGCATCGATGACGGTATCGGCAAGCCCACCGGTGCGGGCGACGATGGGCACGCAGCCATAACGCAGGCCGTAGAGCTGGGTCAGGCCGCAGGGCTCGAAACGTGACGGAATCAATATGCCGTCGGCACCGCCTTGCAGCAGGTGCGACAGCCCCTCGTCATAGCCTATGACGACGCCGACCCGGCCACGATGCCGCGCCGCGGCCGCCAAAAGCGCGCCTTCCAGCCCGGCATCGCCAGAGCCCAGGATTGCCAGGCGTGCGCCGGAGGCGATAACCGGATCGATGATGGACGCCAGGATGTCGATGCCCTTCTGCCAAGTCAGGCGGCTGACGACGCAATAGATCGGGCCATCTTCACGATCGAGCGTCATGCGCTCCTCGATCGCGCGTTTGTTGACCTTGCGCCCCTTCAAGGTCTTGGCGGTGTAGGTCGCGGCGAGATGCTTGTCGGTCTCGGGGTTCCAGATATCGTCGTCGATGCCGTTGACGATACCGTGCAATTCGTCGGCCCGCAGGTTGATCAGCCCGTCAAGGCCCATGCCGAAGGCCGGCGACCTGATCTCCTGGGCATAGCTCGGGCTTACCGTGGTGACCGCCCAAGCGGCCTGAAGGCCTGCCTTGAGGAAGCCCACGCCGCCATAATATTCGACGCCGTCGAGCGCCATCGCCTGCTGTGGCAAGCCCAGTCCATTGAATATGCTCACGCCAAACTGACCCTGGAACGCCAGGTTGTGCACCGTCATCACCGAGGGCACATTCGCCGCCTCGCCGTAGCGCATGTAGGCAAGCGTCATCGCCGACTGCCAGTCATGCGCATGCACGATATCGGGCCTGTAGTCCTTGATTGCACCCGCGGCGATGTCGGCGCCGACACGACCCAGCGCCGCAAAGCGCCGCCAGTTGTCCTGCCAGTCCGCACCTGTGGCGTCACCATAGGGACCACCTGGCCGGTCAAACAGATGCGGCGCGTCGAGTACCAGCATATCGAGGCCCGCGACCTCGGCGGCGTGCAATGCCGCCTTGCCGCCCTGCAATGCCGTGTATTGATGGAGCGCCTTTTTCTTCTTCAGCCCAGCCATCACCACGGGATAACCCGGCACGAGACTGCGCGTCCGGACCCCTAGCCCAGCGAGCGCCACTGGCAGTGCGCCGGTCACGTCGGCCAGCCCGCCGGTCTTGATCAGCGGAAAAATCTCGGGCGTGACCGAAAGCACCTGCACCAATTACAACTCCAGCCTGTTGATCATGTCCTGGGTGATCAGGCAGATGCCCTTTTCCGAGACGCGGAAACGCTTGGCGTCGAGCTTGGGATCCTCGCCGACGACCAGCCCCTCGGGGATGTGTACGCCGTGATCGATGACCACGCGATTAAGCCTGGCGTAGCGACCGACATGGCAGGCCGGCAGCATCACCACATCCTCCAGCGTCGCGTAGGAGTTGATCCGCGCGCCGGTGAAAATCAGGCTGCGCTTGAGCGAAGCGCCCGAAACGATGCAATCGCCCGAGACGAGCGACGACACCGCCGAGCCGCGCCGACCGTCCTCGTCGTGGACGAATTTGGCCGGCGGCGTCAGTTCGGAATAGGTCCATATCGGCCAGTCTCGATCGTAGAGGTCGAGTTCGGGCGTAATATCAGTCAGGTCGATATTGGCCTCCCAATAGGCGTCGACAGTTCCGACATCGCGCCAATAGGCCTCGCCTTCCGTACTCGAGCGCACGCAGGATTTGGCGAAGCGATGCGCCACCGCTTTGCCGTGCTGGACGATGTAAGGGATGATGTCCTTGCCAAAGTCGCGGCTCGATTCAGGCTCGGCGGCGTCGCGGCGCAACTGTTCCATCAGGAACTTGGTCTTGAAGACATAGATGCCCATCGAAGCGAGCGCATAGTCGGGCTTGTCGGGAATGCCGGGCGGATCGGCCGGCTTTTCGATGAAGGAGATGATGTTGTCCTTCTTGTCGACATGCATCACGCCGAAGCCTGACGCCTCGAGGCGCGGCACTTCGAGGCAGCCGACGGTGACGTCAGCCCCCGCGTCGACGTGCTGTCGCAGCATCAGCTCGTAATCCATCTTGTAGATGTGATCGCCGGCGAGGATGACCATGTATTCAGGGCCATATGCCTCGATAATATCGATGTTCTGGTAAACCGCGTCGGCGGTACCCTCATACCACTGCGTCTCGGAGACACGCTGGCTCGCCGGCAGGATGTCGAAACTCTCATTGCGCTCGGGCCGCAGAAAGTTCCAGCCGCGCTGCAGGTGGCGGATCAGCGAATGCGCCTTGTACTGGGTGGCGACACCTAAACGGCGGATGCCCGAGTTGAGAGCGTTGGACAGCGCGAAATCGATGATGCGCGTCTTGCCGCCGAAATAGACAGCAGGCTTGGCGCGCCGGTCGGTCAGTTCCTTGAGTCGGCTGCCGCGCCCCCCCGCCAGAACATAGGCCATGGCATCGCGCGCCAGCGGCTGGTTTCTCTTGATTTCCATGGCACCCTCCCTGCTCAGTCCGCCACAAATTCAAGCATGATCGTCGCCAGCGGCGGCAGAAGCAGCGTCGCGGCTGCCCCTCCTCCATCCGTCGGCCGTGCGGTGACCACGCCGCTGTTTCCCTTGCCCGACCCGCCATAATCCAGCGCGTCGGAGTTGAAGATTTCCCGCCAGGTACCGGCTTTGGCCAGCGGCACGCGATAGTTTTCGCGCATGATCGGCGTGAAGCTTGAAATGACGGCAATAGGGGCAGCACCCGGCGCCTTGCGCAGCCAGGCAAAGACCGAGTTCGCCGCGTCATCGACGATCAGCCACTCAAAACCCTCGGGTTCGCAATCACGCGCGTGAAGTGCCGGGCGCGAGCGGTAGAGAGAGTTGAGATCGCGCACCAACGTCTGCACGCCTCGATGCGGTGGGTAGTCGAGCAGGTTCCAGTCGAGCGCCTTCGCTTCGTTCCACTCGGCGCGCTGGGCGAACTCCTGGCCCATGAACAAAAGCTTCTTGCCGGGGTAGCCCCACATGAATCCGTAGTAGGCGCGCAGTGTCGCGAACTTCTGCCAGTCGTCGCCGGCCATCTTGCTGAGCAGCGTGCCTTTGCCGTGCACGACCTCGTCGTGGGACAGCGGCAGGACGAAATTCTCGCTGAAGGCGTAAATCAGCCCGAATGTGATCTCGCCGTGGTGATGTTTACGATGGATCGGCTCTTTCGAAAGATACTCCAGCGTGTCGTGCATGAAGCCCATATTCCATTTGAAGCCGAAGCCGAGCCCGCCCTCATGCACCGGTTGCGATACCTTGGGCCACGACGTTGACTCCTCGGCAATCGTCATCACGCCGGGATGCGTGCCATAGACGGCGACATTCATCTTCTGCAGGAAACGGACCGACTCCAGGTTCTCGCGGCCGCCAAACTCGTTGGGGATCCACTCGCCTTCCTTGCGCGAGTAGTCGAGGTAAAGCATCGACGCCACCGCATCCACGCGCAGGCCATCGACATGGTATTTCTCGGCCCAGAACAGCGCGTTGTTGACCAGGAAGGACACCACCTCGCGTCGGCCGAAATTGTAGATCGCGGTGCTCCAGTCGGGGTGGAAACCCTGGCGCGGGTCGGCATGCTCATAGAGTGCCGTGCCATCGAAATGCGCAAGCCCGTGCTCGTCGACCGGGAAATGCGCTGGCACCCAGTCGAGGATGACGCTGATGCCGGCTTGATGGGCGCCGTCGACAAAACGGGCAAAGCCATCGGGGTCGCCAAAGCGGGCCGACGGCGCATAGAGCCCCGTTGTCTGGTAGCCCCATGAGGGATCGTAGGGGTGCTCGGAGATCGGCAGGAACTCGATATGGGTGAACCCAGTCTCGGCGACATAGGGGATCAGCCTGTCGGCCATCTCGTCCCATGACAGGAAGCCGCCATCATCACGCCGCTGCCACGAGCCGGCATGGACCTCGTATATGCTGATCGGCTGGCGGCGATGGTCGGCCGCTCTCCAGTAAGCGCGGTGCGCATCGTCGGCCCATTCATGCGCCTGGGGCCTGTCGGTGACCGATGCAGTTGCCGGCCGAAGCTCGGAGCGGATGGCGTAAGGATCTGCCTTCAGCGGCAGCCTGACACCACGGGCACCGATCAGCTCGAACTTGTAGGGCCGGCCGGGGCCGATATCGGGAATGAAAATTTCCCAGATGCCAATGTCCTGGCGCAACCGCATAGAATGGCGACGGCCGTCCCAGTCGTTGAAATCGCCAACGACCGAGACGCGATGGGCATTGGGCGCCCACACCGCAAAATGAACGCCATCGACGCCCTCATGCGAAATCAGATGCGCCCCGAGCTTGTCGAACAGCCGGAGATGCGAACCCTCGGCGATGAAATAATCATCCATCGGTCCAAGCACCGGGCCGAAACTGTAGGGATCGATAAGCCACCAGTCGCCGCCGGCGTTGTGGGCGTACAGCCTGATCGGCTGGCGCTTGCGGATTGTCAGCTTGCCTTCGAAGAAACCGACATCGTTGCGTCGTGCAAGCTCGCCGCAGGCTTTGCCGTCCAGCGTATGTGCCGTGACGGTTTCGGCATGGGGCACGAAACAGCGCGCGAGGAAGCCCTTGCCCAATTGCTGAAGCCCCAGAACCGCGAACGGATCGCCATGGGTTCCGTTGACGATCGCCTCAACATCGCTGTCCGCCGCTCTTTCAAGCTCCGGTTTCGTTTCGGCGGCGGCGCCGGGCTTCAGCATGTTGCGGTGTCCCCTCCCAGGGTTCTTCGTGAGGTCAGTTCATGCAATCACATCAGGCCGGTACGTTCCAGATTTCTTTGGCATATTGTCGAATGGTGCGGTCGGAAGAAAACCAGCCGACTCGCGCGACATTGCGGATAGCACGCGCATACCACTCCGGGCTGTCGCGCCAGACCGCATCAACCTGCCGCTGGGCGGCCGCGTAAGCATCGAAGTCTGCCGCGACCATGAACCAGTCGTGCTGGTAAAGCCCGTCCATCAGCTCACGGTAGCGCGTGGGATCGTCGGGCGAAAACACGCCGGACGAAATCGCCGCCACCGCCTGCTTGAGTTCTGGCGAACCGTCGATCACCGCGCCCGGCTGATATCCGCCGCTGCGCCGCTGCTCGACCTCCTCGGTGGTCAGGCCGAAGATGAAGATGTTGTCGTCGCCGACATGTTCCTTGATCTCGACATTSGCGCCGTCGAGCGTGCCGATGGTGAGCGCGCCGTTGAGCGCGAACTTCATGTTGCCGGTGCCCGAAGCYTCCATGCCSGCGGTYGAAATCTGCTCCGAAAGGTCAGCTGCCGGCATCAAGATTTCGGCGGCGCTGACATTGTAGTTCGGCACGAAGACGACTTTGAGCAGTCCGCGCACCGACGGGTCGCGGTTGATCACCTTGGCGACGTCGTTGGCCAGTTTGATGATCAGCTTGGCGTTGTGATAGCTCGGTGCCGCCTTGCCGCCGAAGAATTTTACGCGCGGGATCCACTCGCGTTCGGGATGCGAGCGGATCTGGTCGTAGAGCGCCACCGCCTCGATGATGTTCAGAAGCTGGCGCTTGTATTCGTGGATGCGCTTGATCTGAATATCGAACAGCGCCGACGGATCGACCTTGATGCCCAATCGCTCGGCGACGAGATTAGCAAGCCGCTCCTTGTTGGCGCGTTTGACAGCTGCAAACTTCTCCCGGAACGCCGCATCCCCAGCAAACGCGTCGAGCTCCCGTATCGCCTCGATGTCGTCGAGGAAGCGGTCGCCGATAGCTTCCCGCGCGAGGCCGGTCAGGCCGGGATTGCACTGGATCAGCCAGCGGCGCGGCGTGATGCCGTTGGTCTTGTTGTTGATGCGTTCGGGATAAAGGCTGTGGAGATCGGCGAACACCGTCTCCTTCATCAGTTCGGTGTGCAAAGCCGAGACGCCATTGACGCTGTGCGAGCCGACAAAGGCCAGATTGCCCATGCGCACGCGCCGCTCGCCGTTTTCCTGGATCAGCGAGATGCGGGTGATCTGTTCGCCGGTGAAGCGGCCGGTCGCCCGCGCTTCCAGCAGCACTTCGGCGTTGATCGCGTAGACGATCTGCATGTGGCGGGGCAATAGCCGCTCGAACAGCGGCACCGGCCAGCTTTCCAGCGCCTCCGGCAGCAGCGTGTGGTTGGTGTAGGCGAAGGTGCTTTTGGCGATGCCCCAGGCCGTATCGAAATCGAGCCCGTGCACGTCCATCAACAAACGCATGAGTTCAGGCACAGCCACAGCCGGGTGTGTGTCGTTGAGATGGATCGCCGCCTTGTCGGGCAAGGAATTCAGGTCGCCATATTGGCTCAGATGCCGTTGAAGGATGTCCTGTAGCGAAGCGGTGGAGAAAAAATACTCCTGGCGCAGCCGAAGCTCCTGGCCTGCCGGGGTGGCGTCGGCCGGATAGAGCACGCGCGACAGCGCATCGGCCTTGTTGCTCTCGGCGAGCGCACCGATGTGGTCGCCGGCGTTGAACTTGTCGAGCAGGATCGGGTCGAGCGGCATGCCGGACCACAGGCGCAGCGTGTTGACGCGCGCTCCGCGCCAGCCGACTACTGGCGTG
This sequence comes from Aminobacter sp. P4_D5, assembly GCF_056401815.1. NCBI lineage: Bacteria > Pseudomonadati > Pseudomonadota > Alphaproteobacteria > Hyphomicrobiales > Phyllobacteriaceae > Aminobacter > Aminobacter sp. P4_D5. The sequence goes on from NZ_JBFUIP010000001.1 coordinate 25,627, forward strand.
TCGTAGGCAACGGCCAGCACGCGGTCGGTGGGCTTCCAGACGTGGCGCTCAAGCCGCCCGTCCTTGGCGGTGACGGATTCGACCGATCCGCCGAAGCCGACCTCAAAAGCACGTTCGCGGCGCTCGAATTCCCACGGATTTCCGTGTTCCAGCCAGGTTTCCGGCAGCTCGACCTGCCAGCCGTCATGGATCTCCTGGCGGAACATGCCGTTGGCATATCGAATGCCGTAGCCATGGGCGGGAATGTCGACGGTCGCCATGCTTTCCATGAAGCAGGCAGCGAGACGGCCAAGRCCGCCATTGCCAAGCGCCGCGTCGGGCTCCAGCTTGGCGATGACATCGAACTCGACGCCGAGCGAGGCGAGCGCCTCGCGCATCGCTTCCATCAGGCCGAGATTGGAAAACGCATCGCGCATCAGGCGGCCGATCAGGAATTCCAGAGAGAGGTAATAGACCCGCTTGGCGCTCTGGTCATAGGCCTCCTTGGTCGAAGAAATCCATTCGTCGACGATGCGGTCGCGCACGACCTTGATCGACGCTGTCAGCCAGTCATATTCCGTGGCAACCGTGGCGTCCTTGCCGAGCCGGTATTTCAGCGCGCTCAGAATTTCGGCTGCAAGTGCCTCAGGACTGGTGTCGCCAAGCGGCTGGGGGATATTCGGGGTCACTGCGCGGGTCATGTCGCCTCTCGCATCCTGTTCGGCCACCTAGATGTTTCCTCCCTCGCCGACACCTATCCTCCCGCACTCATGTTAGCCATTAAGAATGCGATCTCAATCGATTTAAACCTCCGCGTCAATATCGCGCGACGCGGAGACTCAGGGTTGTAGCCAACCACTCAGGCGGCGGCGAGCGCCGCCTCCGGCGGGGCCTTGGCTCCGGTCATGAAGGCCACGGCATCCGACATCGTGTATTCCTTTGGATCGATGACGGTGAGCCTGCGGCCGAGCCGGTGGATATGGATCCGGTCAGCCACTTCGAACACATGCGGCATGTTGTGCGAGATCAACACGATCGGCAGCCCGCGCCGCTTCACGTCGAGGATCAGTTCCAGCACGCGACGGGATTCCTTGACACCCAAGGCGGCCGTCGGCTCATCCATGATGACGACCTTGGAGCCGAAGGTGGCGGCGCGCGCCACTGCCACGCCCTGGCGCTGGCCGCCAGACAGTGTCTCGACCGACTGGCTGATGTTCTGGATGGTCATCAGCCCAAGTTCCGTCAGTTTATCGCGGGCGCGCTTTTCCATGGTCGTTCGGTCGAGCATGCGGAACCAGTTGCCCAGGATACCTGGCTTCCTGATCTCGCGGCCAAGAAACATGTTATCGGCGATCGACAGGGCCGGCGACAAAGCAAGGTTCTGGTAGACCGTCTCGATGCCGGCATCCCGGGCTTCCATCGGCGCCTTGAAGTTGATCACCTTGCCTTCGAGACGGATTTCGCCTTCGTCGGGCGTCATCGCGCCTGAGATTGCCTTGATGAGCGAGGATTTGCCGGCACCGTTGTCGCCGATCACGGCGAGGATTTCGCCAGGATAGAGGTCGAAATCGGCCTGGTCGAGGGCGGTAACGCGGCCATAACGCTTGACCAGGCCGCGGGCGGTGAGAAGTGGTTCGGTCGACATTAGCCTGCAACCTTTCTGATCCACTGGTCGATGGCGACAGCGATGATGATGAGCGCGCCGATCAACAGATAGGTCCATTGCGGGTCGGTGCCGATCAGCCGCAGGCCGAGCTGGAACACGCCGACAATCAGCGCCCCAAACAGCATGCCGAGGATCGAGCCACGCCCGCCGAACAGCGAGACACCGCCGATCACTACCGCAGTGATGGATTCGATGTTGGCGAATTGGCCAGCGGTCGGTGAAACCGAGCCGATGCGTCCGATGAGCACCCAGCCGCCGAGCGCGCAGATGAGCCCGGAGATGACGTAGACTGAGATAAGTACCCTGTTGACGCGCACGCCGGAAAGCTGGGCCGCCTCGGGATCGTCGCCGATGGCGTAGACATGCCGTCCCCAGGCGGTGTGGTTCAAGATGTACCAAAGCACCATGACCAACAGCACCATGGCGATCACGCCATAGGTGAGCACGGCATTGCCGAGCTTGAGCGTCGTGCCGAACAATTTGAGGATGGGTGCCTGGGCGTCGATATCCTGGGCTCGGATCGTCTCATTCGCCGAATAGAGGAAGTTCGAGGCCAGCACGATCTGCCACATGCCGAGCGTCACGATGAACGGCGGCAGCTTCATGTAGGCGACCAGCACGCCGTTGACCCAGCCGCAGAAGGCGCCGACGGCAAAGCCGCACAGGATCGCCAGCGACGGCGGCAAGCCGTAGCGGAAGGTGAACTGCCCCATCACCACCGACGAAAGCACCATGATGGCACCGACCGAGAGATCGATGCCGGCGGTCAGGATGACCAGCGTCTGTGCCGCACCGATGATGCCGGTGATGGCGACCTGCTGCAGGATCAGCGTCATCGAGAACGCAGAGAAGAACTTGCCGCCGACGAGGATGCCGAAGGCGATCAGCGAGGCGACGAGCACGATCAGCGGCACCGCCGCCGGATTTGAATGCAGGAAGTGCTGGACCTTTTCTACCGGCGAGCGGGTGTGGGTGTCGAAGCTTGCCACTGACGTGTCGCTGCCCGAGAGAACCTTCTCGAACTCCTGCGGTCGCCCGGCGTTTGCCGATGCGTCAGACATGTCGATTTCCTCCCAATGAGGGATTTTTATCCCTCTTGTAGGAAGGGCGACCAAGGGGCCGCCCTTCGTCTGAAGAGAGTGTCACGCCGTCAGGCGCTCAGATCAACCCCAGCACTTCTCAAGGCCAGACTTGACGTCGATGGATTCAACACCGGCAGCCGGCTTGTCAGTCACCAGCGACACACCGGTGTCGAAGAAGGCCTTGCCTTCGGTCGGCTTGGGCTTTTCGCCGGTGTCGGCAAACTTCTTGATCGCCTCGATGCCGAGGGCAGCCATGGCCAGCGGATATTGCTGCGAGGTTGCGCCGATGACACCGGCCTCGACGTTCTTGACGCCCGGGCAGCCGCCGTCGACCGAAACGATCAGCACGTTCTTTTCCATGCCCACTGCCTTGAGCGCTTCATAGGCACCGGCAGCGGCAGGTTCGTTGATGGTGTGCACGACATTGACGCTGGGATCCTTCTGGAGAAGGTTTTCCATCGCCTTGCGGCCGCCCTCTTCATTGCCGTTGGTGACATCATGGCCAACGATGCGCGGATCGACTTCGTCACCGATCTTGTTGGGGTCCTTCACGTCGATGCCGAAGCCCATCATGAAGCCCTGGTCGCGCAAAACGTCGACGGTCGGCTGCGACGGGGTCAAATCGAGGAAGGCAATCTTTGCGTCCTTGGCCTTGTCGCCAAGGGTCGCGGCTGCCCACTGGCCGATCAGCTTGCCGGCGAGCAGATTGTCGGTAGCGAAGGTCGCGTCAGCAGCTTCAGCCGGCTCAAGCGGGGTGTCGAGCGCGATCACCAGAATGCCCGCATCGCGCGCCTTCTTGATCGCCGGGACGATACCCTTTGTGTCGGATGCGGTGATCAGGATGCCCTTGGCGCCGTCAGCAATGCAGGTCTCGATCGCCGCGACCTGGCTTTCGCTGTCGCCGTCGATCTTGCCGGCGTAGCTCTTGAGGCTGACGCCGATCTCCTTTGCCTTGGCGGAAGCGCCTTCCTTCATCTTGACGAAGAAGGGATTGGTGTCGGTCTTCGTGATCAGGCATGCGCCAACATCGGCAGCCGAAGCGGGCGCTGCAAAACCGGCAAGTGCTGCAACCGCCGCACCAAAGACGGTCGTCTTCAGAACTGAAAACTTCATCGGGTACTCCTCCCAAAATCAAACCATGCGGTCCCCTCCACCGGGCACCGCCCCGGACACTCATGCACTCTTCCCAGTCGAGTATCCGGCATCAACGAAACACCAAACGCAACCATGAGTCAATAATTAAATCACTCTTATTTATTATTGACAGGATTGCAGTCGGCCCGCATTCTGTCCCAAAACGACAAGATGGAAATTACGGGGAGGAAGCCGGTGGAGGCCGGGAGTGTGAGGCACGGTTCGCCAGATGCTGCGGAGAGCCCGCAGCCGCGCGGCACCAACCAAAGTGGCATGCGCGATCACAACGAGCGGCTGGTGCTGTCGCTGGTGCGGCAAAGCGGTGCGCTGGCCAAATCCGACATCGCGCGGATGACTGGCCTGTCAGCCCAGACGGTCTCTGTCATCATGCGCGAGCTGGAGGTTGAAGGCCTCTTGCTCCGACAAGCGCCGGTGCGCGGCAAGATCGGCCAGCCATCCATCCCGATGGCGCTCAATCCCGATGGCGCCTATTTCATCGGCCTCAAGATCGGACGACGCAGCGCCGAGCTCGTGCTCATCGATTTCTTGGGCAAGACACGCGCGATGCTGCAGAACTCCTATCGCTACCCTACCCCGCGCGACACCATCGACTTCGTCAAAACGGGCATCGCCCAGATGCGCGCAACGCTGAAGCGCGAGCAGGACCAGCGCATCGCAGGCCTCGGCGTCGCCATGCCGTTCGAGCTGTGGAACTGGGTCGACACAGCGGGCGCACCGCGCGAGATCATGGACGAATGGCGCAACCGCGACATTCGCGCTGACCTGCAGGCGCTGTTCGGGTTCCCCGTCTATCTGCAGAACGATGCGACCTCGGCCTGTGGTGCAGAGCTGGTGTTCGGCGACATCGGCACGCTGCGCGACTTCGTCTATTTCTACATCGGCGCCTTTGCCGGCGGCGGCGTGGTGCTCAACGGCAGGCTCTATGGCGGCCCAACGGGGAACGCCGGCGCATTAGGCTCGATGCCCGTCCCCGGCCCCGGCGGCAGGCCGACACAACTTATCGACGTCGCGTCGATCGCGGTGCTCGAAAAGGCGCTGAACGCCAAAGGCATCGAAGCCGCCTATCTCTGGACCTCGCCGGAAGAATGGGGCGATCTCGGCCCGGAGCTGGATGCGTGGATCGCAACGGCATCGGATGCGCTCGCCTACGCCATCGTCGCGTCGGCATCGGTCATCGATTTCGAATGTGCCGTCATCGACGGCTGGATGCCTTCGACGATCCGTGCCCGCCTCGTCGAAGCGGTACAAGCCGCGATCGGCAATATCGACATCGAAGGTCTGCGCATGCCGAGCGTCCGCGAAGGCACTGTCGGCATCCACGCCCGCGCCCTGGGCGGCGCCAGCCTGCCGCTGTCCGAACGCTTCCTCATCGGCTCGTCCGCACCGTCACGAGGGGTCTAAGCGTGCTCATCGGTATTCCAGCCTTACTCGGTCCGGACCTGTTGTTCACCCTGCGCGCCATGGGGCACGGCGATGAGATCGCCATTGTCGACGGCAATTATCCCGCCCTTGAACACGGCAGGCGGGTTATCCGTGCCGACGGGCTCGACCTGATCCCGGTGCTCGACGCCGTGCTGCAGGTGCTGCCAGTGGACGACTTCGTTCCTCAGGCGATTTTCCGGTCGTCGGTCAAAGGCGATCCAGCCTTGTCCGACCCGGTGCACGAAGAGATCGAAGCAGTCTGCGCCGCGCGCGCGCCCGGCTTCGCGGTCGTGCCGCTGGCCGGCAATATGTTTTATGAACGGGTGAAAGCGGCGCACACGATCATTGCCACCAGCGAGCCGAGGCTCTACGGCAATGTCATCATCCGCAAGGGCGTCATTTATCCAAAGGGAACCGGCAAGCCATGATCCTGTGCTGCGGCGAGGCGCTCATCGACATGCTGCCAAGGCAAAGCCAGGCCGGCGAACCGGCCTTTGCGCCCTATGCCGGGGGTGCGATCTTCAACTCGGCAATTGCACTGGGGCGGCTTGCCGTGCCGGTCGAGTTCTTTTCCGGGCTCTCCTCCGATCTGTTTGGCCAGCAAATCCGCGAGGTCCTTGCGGCCAGCAATGCCGGCTCCCGCTATGCCGATGTCTCGGCGCGGCCGACAACGCTTGCCTTCGTGCGCCTCACCGACGGACACGCTACTTACACCTTCTACGACGAGAACACCGCCGGGCGCATGCTCACCGAAGCCGACCTGCCGGCTCTTGGCGATGACATCGACGCCATGCTGTTCGGCGCGATCAGCCTGATCCCCGAGCCGTGCGGCTCTACCTATGAAGCGCTGATGAAGCGTGAGCACGAAAGCCGCGTGATGATGTTCGACCCCAACATCCGGCCGGGTTTCATCCAGGACAAGCAGGCCCACCTCGAACGAATGTGGCGCATGCTTGCCATGGCCGACATCGTCAAGCTCTCCGACGAGGATCTGTCGTGGTTCGGCGAGACCGGCGACCATGACGAGATTGCAGCGCGCTGGCTCCGCAAGGGACCGAAGCTGGTCATCATCACCAAAGGCAGCAAAGGTGCTACCGCCTACTCCGACAAGCACACGGTTTCGGTGACGTCGGAAAAGGTCGCTGTGGTCGACACTGTCGGCGCCGGCGACACGTTCAATGCAGGCGTGCTTGCCGCGTTGCATGAACAGAATGTTTTGACCAAGGGCGCCATTGCCGAGCTGTCTAAAACAGCCATCGAAAAGGCGCTGTCGCTCGGTGCGCGTGCCGCTGCGGTCACAGTTTCGCGCGCGGGTGCAAACCCGCCATGGCGGCGTGAATTGGCCTAAATCAGGCGCTTTCGGGCGAAATGGCCGATCACTTTATGTTTCGCTTCGCCAAGCCGGCTCAGCAGCCTGCTCGCGAAATCCCATGTTTTCCGCCAATTTGAGCGCGAAATCGCGTCAACCGAAAGTAACAAGAACCGCAGGCGCGCCATGGATGCCGCAGGGCGCTCGTCTTTTTCGCTTTCGGCAACTCTGCTATCAGCGGCCCGAAGAAAACGATTGGGTTTTGGGGCCATAATGCAGTTCATCGATCTCGGCGCACAGCGCGAAAGAATCCGCGACCGTCTGAAGGCGGCAATTGACAAGGTCGTCGACGACGGCCGCTACATCCTCGGCCCGGAAGTCACCGAATTCGAAAACCAGCTGGCGAAGTATGTCGGCGTCAAGCATGTCGTGGCCTGCGCCAACGGCACCGACGCCCTGCTGCTGCCGCTGCTCGCCTCGGGCATCGGCCCGGGCGACGCGGTCTTCGTTCCGAGCTTCACCTTCGCTGCGACCGCCGAGGTGGTTGCGCTCGCCAAGGCCGAGCCGGTGTTCGTCGACATCGAGCCCGACACCTACAACATCGACATCAACAGCCTCGAAGCTGCCATCGCCATGATCAAGGCAGAAGGCCGTCTCAAGCCCAAGGCGATCATCCCCGTCGATCTGTTCGGCATCGCCGCCGACTATGCGGCGATCGATGCCATCGCCAAGCGCGAGAACCTTTTGGTCATCGAAGACGCCGCCCAGTCGATCGGCGGCTCGCAGGACGGCAAGATGTGCGGCGCGTACGGTCATGTCGCCGCCACCAGCTTCTATCCAGCCAAGCCGCTCGGCTGCTACGGCGACGGCGGTGCGATGTTCACCAACGACGACGCGTTCGCAGCCCGCCTTCGCTCCTTTGCCTTCCACGGCAAGGGCGAGACCCAGTACGACAACATCCATGTCGGCCTGAACTCGCGCCTCGACACGCTGCAGGCGGCGATCCTGATCGAGAAGCTCGCCATCCTCGAAGACGAGATGCAGGCACGCGCGGTCGTGGCCAAGCGTTATGCCGATGGCCTCGGCGACGTGGTGAAGGCCTCTCGCGCTCCCACCGGTGGTCGCTCGGCATGGGCCCAGTACGCCATCGAGACCGCAGATCGCGACGGCTTGAAGAAGCACCTGCAGGAGCAGGGCATTCCGTCGGTCATCTATTATGTGAAGCCGCTGCATGTGCAGGTGGCCTACAGCCACTACCCCCGCACCCCGGGTGGCCTGCCCGTATCGGACGCGGTGCCGGGCACCATCCTGTGCCTGCCGATGCATCCTTATCTCAGCGAAGCCGACCAGGACCGGATCATCACCACGATCCGCAACTATGTCGGCTCCAACTCGGCCAAGATCGCGGCCGAGTAAGCAGCGAACTTCTGATCAGAAGATGAAGGCCGGGTCGATGATCCGGCCGCTCGAGACAAAATGCGGGTTGGCGAAATCCGCATCGTCCGCCTGGTTGCGCTTGCCATAAACAAGCGGCTTGCCGTCCAGCGTGTGAGTGCTCCCGCCCGCGGCGCGCAGCACCGCATCGCCCGCCGCCGTATCCCATTCCATCGTCCTGCCGAAGCGCGGGTAAAGGTCCGCCTCGCCAGCCGCCACCAGGCAGAATTTCAGCGACGATCCGACCGAAACGATTTCGGCGGCCGAAACCTTCTTGATGAAGGCATCGGTCTCGGGCGTGCGGTGCGAACGGCTGGCAACGATGGTCAGCGGCTCGCGGCCCTCGCGCACATGAATGCGATGACGCTCAGAGACCGCCTTGCCGTCGCGTGCCTCGAAGGCTTCCGCGCGACCTGGGCGACCGGAAAAGAAGCGCCCCGTGCATGGCGCATAAACCACGCCGATCTCAGGCGCGCCGTCCCTGATCAGCGCGATATTGACCGTGAAATCGGTGTGGCGCCGGACGAATTCCTTGGTGCCGTCGAGCGGATCGACAAGGAAAAACGCGCGGCCAAGCTCAGGCGGAACCACGCCTTCGGCTGTCTCCTCCTCAGCAACGCAGGGTACGTCGGGATAGGCCGCACGCAGGCCTTCGAGTATCACGCGCTCGGCGGCACGATCGGCCTGAGTGACCGGTGAGGCATCTGCCTTGTCCGACACGACGATCCCCGAGTGGAAGACCTCCATGACCGTGCGCCCCGCGTCGAGCGCCAGGCGTTCGAGCAGTTCGAGGATCGCCTCGTCAGATGCCGCCGCCGTCGTCGTACTGATGCTCTGCAAAGTCTCGCTCATTCAGCCAGTTCTCGACCGTCTCGACCATCTCTTCGGGCGTCTTGCCCAGAGTCTGAAGATGAATCTCAGGTTTTTCCGGCATTTCATAGGGTGAATCGACGCCAGTGAAATTCTTGATCGCACCGGAGAGTGCACGCGCATAGAGCCCCTTGGGATCGCGCTTGGCACATTCCTCGAAGGGCGTGTCAACAAAGACCTCGACGAACTCGCCCTGCCCCATCATTTCGCGCGCCATTCGGCGCTCGGCACGGAAGGGCGAAATGAACGACACGATGACGATCAGGCCGGCGTCGGCCATCAGCTTGGCGACTTCGGCGACCCGACGGATATTTTCGACCCGGTCTTCGTCGGTGAAGCCGAGATCCCGGTTGAGGCCGTGGCGGACATTGTCGCCATCGAGCACGTAGGTATGGCGGCCGGCCGCGTGCAGCTTCTTTTCCAGAAGGTTGGCGACCGTCGACTTGCCGGAGCCTGACAGGCCGGTGAACCAGAGTACCGAAGGCCGCTGGTTCTTGAGGTCCGCACGCGCCTTGGACGTCACGTCGAGCGACTGCCAGTGGATGTTCTCCGAGCGGCGCAGCGCATGCACGATCATGCCGGCACCGACGGTGGCATTGCTGATGCGGTCGATCAGGATGAAAGCGCCGGTCGTGCGGTTGTCGGCAAAGCTGTCGAAGGCAACCGGCGACTGGGTCGAGATGTTGCAGACGCCGACCTCGTTCATCTCCAGCGACTTCGCCGCCTCATGGGCAAAATCATTGACGTTGATGCGGTATTTGAGATCGGTGACCGTGGCACTCGCCTGGTCGGTCTCGGTGCGCAGGATATAGGAGCGGCCGGGCAACAGCGCGGCCTCGTCGAACCACACGACGTTGGCTGCGAACTGGTCGGCGACATGCGGCCGCGCGTCGGGCGTCACCAGCACATTGCCGCGCGACACCTCGACCTCGTCATCCAGCACCAGCGTGATCGCCTGGCCGGCAACCGCCGTGCGCAGGTCGCCGCCATGGGCAACGATGCGCTTGACCCTCGAGGGTTTGCCCGACTTGGCGACGACGACCTCGTCGCCCTGCGAGATCGAGCCGGAAGCTATGGTTCCGGCAAAGCCGCGAAAATCGAGATTGGGCCGGTTCACATATTGCACCGGAAAGCGGAACGGACGTGCGACCGCCTCTTCCTCGACCACCACGGTTTCGAGATGCTCGATCAGCGTCGGGCCGGAATACCAGCCCATCTTGTCAGAGCGTCGCGTGACGTTGTCGCCAAAACGCGCCGACATCGGAATCGGCACGATCGACTTGAAGCCCAGGCTCTCGGCAAAGGCAGCATATTCGGCAGTGATGCGCTCGAACACCTTCTGGTCGAAGCCAACGAGATCGATCTTGTTGATCGCAACGACGATGTTCTTGATGCCGAGCAGCGAGGCGATGATCGAGTGGCGCCGCGTCTGGCGCAGCACGCCCTGGCGCGCATCGACAAGGACGATGGCCAGATCTGCCGTCGAGGCACCGGTCGCCATGTTGCGCGTGTATTGCTCGTGGCCCGGCGTATCGGCGACGATGAACTTGCGCTTGGGGGTGGCGAAGAAGCGGTAGGCGACATCGATGGTGATGCCCTGCTCGCGCTCGGCCTCCAGACCGTCGACAAGAAGCGCGAAATCGACATCCTCGCCTGTCGTGCCGTGCTTGCGCGAGTCGCGCTCGAGCGCTGCAAGCTGGTCCTCGAAAATCTGCTTGGTGTCGGACAACAGGCGACCGATCAGCGTCGACTTGCCGTCATCGACCGAGCCGCAGGTCAAGAAGCGCAAAAGCGATTTCTGCTCTTGCGCAGCGAGGTAGTCGCGGACGCTTTCGGCGGCCTCGATCGTGGTGGCCATGGCGTGGCGCATGCTCAGAAATACCCTTCGCGCTTCTTCTTTTCCATCGAACCGGATTCGTCTCGGTCGATGAGACGTCCCTGCCGCTCCGAAGTACGAGCGGTCAGCATCTCGCTGACGATGTCTTCGAGGGTCGCGGCATCGGATTCGATCGCGCCGGTCAGCGGGTAGCAGCCGAGCGTGCGGAAGCGCACCAGCTTGTTTTCCACCACCTCGCCGGGATGCAGCTTCATGCGGTCGTCGTCGCGCAGGATCAGCATGCCATCGCGCTCGACCACCGGCCGGTGCTTGGCGAAATACAGCGGCACGATGGGGATGTTTTCCTGCAGGATGTACTGCCAGATATCGAGTTCGGTCCAATTGGACAGCGGGAAGACGCGGATCGATTCACCCGGGGAAACGCGCGTATTGAAGATCTTCCACATCTCCGGGCGCTGGTTCTTCGGGTCCCAGGCGTGCTGAGCGTTGCGGAACGAGAAGATGCGCTCCTTGGCACGCGATTTCTCCTCGTCGCGCCGCGCGCCACCAAACGCCGCGTCGAAGCCATATTTGTCGAGCGCCTGGCGCAGGCCGACAGTCTTCATCACATGCGTATGAGTGTTCGAACCGTGATCGAATGGGTTGATGTTGTCGCGGACACCGTCCGGGTTGACGTGGACGAGCAGGTCGAAGCCGAGCTCGCGCGCCATGGCATCGCGGAACTCGATCATCTCGCGGAATTTCCACGTCGTGTCGACATGGAGGAACGGAAACGGCGGCTTGGCCGGATAGAACGCCTTCATCGCCAGATGCAGCAGGACCGAGGAATCCTTTCCCACGGAATAGAGCATCACAGGCTTGGTAAAAGTGGCCGCGACCTCACGAAAAATGTGGATCGCCTCCGCCTCGAGACGGTCCAGGTGAGTCAGTCTGGCAAGCATTGAGAGCCTTCGGAAATCGTTCCTGGTCGCGGCTTTGGCGCCGAAATGACCTGTTGGGCGCAGTGTCCCCACAAACGGGCGGCGTCTCAAGCAGCGCAAGACCAAATTTGGCGGCCGGCTAAGTCAGTTTTGCCCCCCGCGCCACGTCTTCGGGAATGCAATTCCACCGCGTCTCCAAAGAGGGTTCGAAGCGTGGATAGAGACGCCCGTTTTTCCACGCCCTTTCGGACGGCCGTATCATTGCACCAAAGCCAACCACAGGAGCCGGCCTTGGAACAAACGACCAATCTGAAAATGCCTTTCATCATGCCCTCGCAGGCACAGAAACACGTCACCCACAACGAGGCGCTGCTGGCGCTGGATGTTGTGGTGCAGCTTTGTGTGCTCGACCGGCATCTGGCCGCACCGCCAGCCCTGCCAGTCGAAGGTGACCGCTACATCGTTGCTACGGCAGCGACGGGCGCCTGGACCGGCAAGAGCGGCCAGATCGCGGCCTGGCAGGACGGTGCCTGGGCTTTCCATGTCCCTGTCAGGGGCTGGCTTGCCTGGGTGGCTGATGAACAACGCATCTTCGCCCATGACGGCACAGGCTGGCAGGATGCGGTGGCGCTCGGCATCAATCCGGCTGCCATGGTCGGTATCAACACCACTGCCGATACCACCAACCGGCTGTCGGTGAAGAGCCAGGCCGTGCTGTTCGACAATCTGGGCGCGGGACAGCAGGTCAAGATCAACAAGGCGGCAGCCGGCGACAATGCCTCACTGCTGTTTCAGACAGGCTATTCGGGTCGGGCCGAGTTCGGCCTCGCCGGCGACGACGACTGGCACGTCAAGGTCTCGCCCGATGGTTCCGCCTGGATGGAGGCGCTGAAAGTCCGCCGCACCGACGGGCGGGTGCTGTTGCAGCCAGGCCTGGCATTGACCGACCAGAACCAGGCAGTCGCCAAACACCATGTCCGCGAGATGCTCATCGCCAACCGGACATATCATGTCCGTACGGACGGGTCCGATGCCAACACCGGGCTCGCGAACACGGCAGGCGGCGCGTTCGTAACAGTCCAGAAGGCGCTCAACGTCGCAGCGGGCCTCGACTTTGCCGGCTTCACCGTTACCATCCAGATCGGCGACGGCACCTATACCGACGCGCTGACCATTCCGGTTACCGTGGGCCAGACGAGTGCTGCAGGTCTGATCATCGCCGGCAACAGCGGCGCGCCCGCCAACGTCATCGTCTCCACCACCTCGTCCAGCGCGATTAGCGCGCCAGCGGGCACGCGTTGTCTGATCAAGGATCTGGAGATCAGGACAACCACCAGCGGCCTTGGCCTGAATACCGATGGCGGCACGATCCAGTTCCAGAATGTCAGGTTCGGCGGCTGCGCCCAGGGCCACATCATGTGCCAGAACAACGGCGCGGCAACCGCCACAGGCAACTACGCGATTTCGGGCGCATCGCCCGTTCATTGGAACGTGCGCAGCGGTGGGGTGGTCAACACCGAGGCCCGCACGATTACGCTGACCGGCACGCCGGCCTTCGCCACCGCCTTCGCGTCTTGTCAGAACGGCCATGTCACGTGCGGCGGCACGACCTTCGCAGGTGCGGCCACTGGCGCCCGCTGCAACACCATCCTCAACGGCGTGATCAACACCGCCGGGGGCGGTGCTGCCTATCTGCCGGGCAATGCCGCAGGCAGTACCGCAACCGGAGGTCAGTATGCCTGACCGGTCGCTTCGTTACTGGACGCGGTAATACCTGCCGTACCAATCGACGAAGCGGACCAGCCCCTCCTCAATCGGCGTGTGTGGAAGCTCGCCGATCAATGCTTCGAGGTCGCTCACATCGGCCCAGGTGCTCAGCACGTCGCCCGGCTGCAACGGCATGAAATTCTTCACCGCCTCGCGGCCAGTCGCGCGTTCGAGAATGCGGATCATCTCCATCAGATGTTCCTTGCGGCGGTTGCCGATGTTCATCACCCTGTGCGGCGCCCAGCTGCCCGATGCACCGCCCGCAGCGATGTCATAGTCTGGATCGGCCTTGGGCGGCAGGTCGATCAGGCGCACGATCCCTTCGACGATGTCGTCGATGTAGGTGAAGTCGCGGTACATGTCGCCGCCATTGTAGATGTCGATGGTCTCACCGGCGAAGATGGCGCGGGTGAACTTGTAATAGGCCATGTCGGGCCGCCCGAAGGGGCCGTAGACGGTGAAGAACCGCAAGCCGGTCGCCGGTACCCCGAACAGATGGCTGTAGGTATGCGCCATCAACTCGTTGGCCTTCTTGGTTGCCGCATAAAGGCTGACCGGATGGTCGACGCCGTCGCGCGGCGAATAAGGCTGCTTCTTGTTGCCGCCATAGACCGAGCTCGACGAGGCATAGATCAGGTGCTTCGGTGGCCTCGCGCGGCAATTCTCGAGGATATTGAGGAAGCCGGTGATGTTGGCGTCGACGTAAGCCTGTGGGTGGTCGAGCGAATAACGCACGCCTGCCTGGGCGGCGAGATGGATGACGATCTCGGGGCGGCATCCGAAAGCCGATTTTACCGCCGCCGCATCGGCAAGATCGGCCTGGATGAAGCGGAAATCGCCATGTTCGGCAAGCATTTCAAGACGCGAGCGCTTGAGCGAGGTGTCGTAATAGTCGGTCACGCTGTCGAAACCGACGACATCATAGCCCTCGGCCAAGAGCCGTCGTGCAACGTGAAAACCGATAAAGCCGGCCGTACCCGTGACAAGAACAGTCATAATTTCCGCACCATTCAAATGCAAAACGCCCCGGCCTTTTTAAAGCCGGGGCGTTGCTAAAACCAGTGCTCGGTTGCGGACCGATCAGCCCTTCTTGGGCAGCAGCGCCCAGATGGCCGGAACGGCGGCAGCGGCAAGTGCCACCTTGATCAGGTCCGGCACGATGAACGGCACGACGCCAAACTGCCAGGACTTCTCAGCACCGATGAGCAGCGAAAGCCACGAGAAGCCGAGTGCCATCATGACGATTTCGGCGACGAGCATGGCGCCAAGCATCTTGACGATGCTGCGGCCCCAGCCGCGGTCGACGGCCCAGCCAACGATTGCCGCCATGGCAACGAAGCCCAGGAGATAGCCGCCGGTCGAGCCGAGCATATAGGCAATGCCGAGGCCCTTTTCAGGCGTGCTCTGGAACACCGGATAACCCATGGCGCCCTGCGCCATATAGAGCAGCAGCGTCGCCACGCCGAGGCGGAGGCCGTAGGCTGCGCCGATGCCGAGCACGACGAGCGTCTGCAGCGACATGTCGACTGGTCCGAGCACGACCTTGGTCTTGGCCGAAGCGATGAGAAGCATCGAACCCGCGACAGCCAGCAGGAGCTGGGTCGCCAGGCGCATCGCACCCTTTTCGGGCAGCGCCGCGGAAACGAGCGCGGTGGAACTGGATGCAACGGCCATGTAAATCCCCTTGTGGTATGCGCGCCGAGGCACGCCAGATGTTGTTTTCCCTATATTGTCTTCCGTGCTAAGCGGCAAACGAATTTGCCGTTTGCTCTTCGGACCCACAGATATCGGCTGGCCATGTCTCTTGATTTCGACAAACGCTTCGAACCCGCCTACGGCCAGCCTGTCGCTGTCGCGGATAGCATCGTGCGGGTCACCGCCAACAATCCGAGCGCCTTCACCTTCCACGGCACCAACAGCTATATCATCGGCCACGACACGCTTGCGATCCTCGATCCCGGCCCTGACGATGATGCCCATCTCGAGGCGCTGGTCCGCGCCATTGCTGGCCGTCCGGTCAGCCACATATTCGTCAGCCACACCCATCGCGACCACTCGCCCCTCGCCGCCCGATTGAAGGCGCTGACCGGGGCTATGACCGTCGCCGAAGGGCCGCATCGCTCGGCGCGCCCGCTGCGAATCGGCGAAGTTGCCCCGCTCGACGCCAGCAGTGATACCGATTTCGTTCCCGACGTGGTCGTCGGCGATGGCCAGGTCATCGATGGCGACGGCTGGCGCATGCGCGCGGTGCTGACACCGGGCCATGCGGCGAATCACGCGGCGTTTGCGCTCGAAGGCACTGGCATCCTGTTTTCGGCCGACCACGTCATGGCATGGTCGACCTCGATCGTTGCACCGCCCGACGGGGCGATGTCAGACTACATGGCCTCGCTCGAAAAACTCATCAAACGGGACGACCAACTCTACCTGCCCGGCCATGGCGGCCCGGTCTTGGCACCGCAAAAATTCGTGCGCGGGCTGAAGGCGCACCGCGAAATGCGTGAACGGGCGATCATGGAGCGCCTGATCGCCGGCGACCGCACGATTCCCGATATCGTGCGGGCGATCTATCGTGACACCGACCCCAGGCTTTATGGTGCAGCCGGCCTGTCGGTGCTCGCCCATCTCGAAGATCTAGTCGGGCGCGGCGAGGTGCTCAGCAGGGAAGCGCCGGCGATCGACAGCATCTATTCCCCAGTCAAATAGCCTATTGCTCCGGCGTCGTGCTCGTCGCTGTTCCGGCCTGATTGGCGATCTCCTGATCGAGTTCGGTCAGGAAACCGATGATGCGCTCGGCATTGTCGCCGAGGTCATGGCGGCCGTAGCGCGAGGCGGAGCGCATGTCGACGAAGGTCGAGTCGCCGTCATCCACCAGCCGGATCACCACGTCGGAGGGCAAAGCGAGAATGTAGGTGCGCGCAACAGCTTCGATGTCGACCTCGCCAATTGCCTGGTCGACGGCGGGTGGCGGCACGACGATCTCCCAGCCTTGCGGCGCCAAAACTGCATTCACGCTGTCAAGAACGCGGTCGAGCGACAGGTCGTAGCGCCGGCCGGCAACCAGCGGGTAAGCCTGTGCTTGCAACGCGCGTTCCCCTGCCGTCGACGGCTCCAGCCGATTCATGGCCGGCGTGCGCAACGACATCGCCGCCGTTAATGCGGGCGGGTCTTCGACATCGGTCGAGATGTCGCGGAGCATGGGCATGGTGGCGATCTGGTAAGCTATGAAACCAAAGGGCGCGAGCACGGCCAGCCCCAGCAAGGCGCCGACAGTCAGGTCGTGTCCACCCCGGTCGCCGAATTTCCACAACCGCGAAAATGCAAGACCCGAGAGCAGCAACGCCAAGGCGGCCAGCAATGCGACAATGCCGAGAACCCAGAAAAAGGCAGTGGTGTCGACAAGACCGCGACGATGGCCGAGCACGGCGGTGATCAGCAAAACGGCCGAGAAGGATGCCATGCCCCGAGACAGGCCAGCCGCGCGCGCGGTGCGCTGCTCAACATATCGCGTCTGAAACTCAACCATAAAACCCGTTACCCACCCTGCACCCAGCATCGCCGTCCCCACGGCATAGATCGCGACTGAATCAAACTAGAGCGTTTCCTTCGAGGGTTGAAGCGGAAAGGCGGCATGCGCCGCCGTCCCGCACATGAACCTGCTCAGGCGCCGGTGTCGGTGGGCAGCCGATAATCCTTGAATGTCTCGCGCAAAGCCATCTTCTGGATCTTGCCGGTTGCTGTGTGAGGGATCTCGTCGACGAAGGCGACATCGTCCGGCATCCACCACTTGGCGACTTTGCCGTTGAGGAAAGCCAAAATGTCGGTCTTGTCAGGCTCCCTGCCCTGCTTGCGCACGATCACCATCAGCGGGCGCTCGTCCCAGCGCGAATGCTTGATGGCTATCACCGCGGCCTCCTGGACGTCGGGATGACCGATGGCGAGATTTTCGAGTTCGATGCTGGAAATCCACTCGCCGCCCGACTTGATCACGTCCTTGGAACGATCGGTGATCTGCATGTAGCCGTTGGTGTCGATATGGGCGACATCGCCGGTGTCGAACCAGTCGTCGGCGTCGAACTGCCCGGCGCTGGCGCCGCCGAAATAGGAGGCTGAAACCGCTGGACCGCGCACCTTGAGCCGACCGAAGGTCTTGCCATCCCAGGGCAGTTCGTTGTTGTCGTCGTCGGTGATCTTCATCTCGACGCCGAACGGCGTATAGCCCTGCTTCTGCTGGATGTTCAGCCGGTCACTGCCTTCGAGATCGTCATATTCCGGCTTGATGGAGCACAATGTGCCGAGCGGCGACATCTCGGTCATGCCCCAGGCGTGGATGACCTCGACGCCATAGTTGCGCTCGAACTTCTCAGTCACTGTACGTGGGCAGGCTGAGCCGCCGATCACCACCTTGTTGAGATGCGGCAATTTCTTGCCGGTCTCTTCGAGATGCTGCAGCAGCATCAGCCAGACCGTCGGCACAGCGGCCGTGAAGGTCACGCGTTCGGTGTCGAGCATTTCGTAGATCGAAGCTCCATCCATCTTGCCGCCCGGCATGACGAGTTTCGCGCCGACCATCGGCGTGCTCTGGGCTAGCCCCCAGGCATTGGCGTGGAACATCGGCACAACAGGCATGACGACGTCGCGGACCGAAATGCCCATCGCGTCTGGCATCACCGCGATCATGGCATGCAGCACGTTGGAACGGTGGCTGTAGACGACGCCCTTGGGATCGCCCGTCGTGCCTGAGGTGTAGCACATGCCGGCCGCCGCATGCTCGTCCAGCGCTTTCCAGGCATAGTCGCCATCGGCCTCGGCCAGCCACTCCTCGTAGGCCACGACATTGGGCAGCGCCGTTTGCGGCAAGTGGGCGGCGTCGGTCAGCACGATGATGCGCTTGAGCGACGGCACCTGCGGCGCGATCTTTTCCACCAGCGGCACAAAGGTCAGGTCGACGAACAGCGCCTGATCCTGCGCGTCGTTCATGATCCAGACCAGTTGCTCGGGGAAAAGGCGCGGGTTGAGCGTGTGGTAGACCCCACCCATGCCCATGATGCCGTACCACGCTTCCATGTGGCGGGCCGAATTCCAGGCAAGCGTGGCGATACGGTCGCCAACCCGGTAGCCGTCGCGCTCCAGCCGTTGCGCAATTTTTAGCGACCGTAGGCGCAACTCGGCATAGTTGGTCCGGACAATGGGCCCCTCGATCGACCTCGACACGATCTCGCGATGCGGGTGCTGGCGTGCAGCGTGGTCAATGATCTTGTGGCACAGCAGCGGCCATTCCTGCATCAGTCCAAGCATGTGGATCCTCCCAGATCATATCTGGCCATTCTGGTCGCAATACCTGTTTTGTCCAGCCTGACCAAAGTTCAGCCGAGCCGGCAAACCGCGGCGGCCATATTGCGGCCACGGTCGCGGTTAACCTTTATTACCGGCTGGTGTGGTGGGTAGAGTAATGTGAGGGATCACATGGATACGCAGCCGCGCGCGGAGGATGAAGTCCTGCCGCAGCATGAAACGCAATCTGAAGAGCATGTTGCCCCCAAGGAAGCCGATGCCGCTTCCGGCGTCCTGATGGCTGCCGACGAGGCCGATGGCGCTGACGAGCCAATCGTCGAAGCCACCGACGACCTTGAGCTGTCGGCGGAAGAACTGCTCGACGAAGCGGTCGGCACCGAGCCTGAAGCCCTGCTCGAGGACCTGCCCGAAACGGAAGCCGCCGAAGGGCAGGAGCGCGTCGCGGAAGAGACCGCCGACGAGCCGGCGTCTGTCGAACTTTCGGCCGATGAACTCCCCATCGAGGCTGTCGAGCGAATACAAGTCGAGGTTCCGGCCATGGCACCCAGCAACGTTTCGGAGGCTGAGTTTACCCAGATGGTCGACGACGCTTTGGAAGCTGTAGGCGGCATCCTTCTGTTCAAGATGCGCCTCGATGAAGACGGAGACGACAAGCATGTCGCCGCCGCTTCGATCGGCGATGGTGCCCGACGTCAGTTCCTGCTGCTTTCGCTTCCCGTCAGCGGCGGCAAGCTCAAGGTGGAATCGGCCTCGCGCAGCACCAACCCTCTGGCCAAGCTCGCCGTAGCCTATGTCGGGGTGGTCGAAGCGTTCCATGCCGCTGCCTGAGCCATTGCAGCGCCTTGCGCGTCCAAAAGGGCGCGCAATATCTTAGTTCGTCGTGCCGTCCGTGCCATCGTCGTCAACATCGTCGAGCCGCACGAAGGCGTAGCCTTTTTCCTTGAGCTTCAGTAGCCCCTTGACTAGGCCGCCGCCGGCAGCGTGCGTGGGTTGGTTGATGTGCGCGATGATGACGTCGCCGTCCTTGGCTGAAGAAACGCGACGTTCGGTTTCGCGCGCGCCAAGCAACGAACCGCCGTCGCCATTGATCGAATAGCCGGCGATCCTGAAGCCAAGCCCACGGATCAGCGCTATGGAGGTCGGGCTGTATTGCGCGGTCGCACCGCGAAACCATTTTGGCGCCCGTCCGCCGTGATCGGTCAGCGCCAGCGCGCCGGCCTCGACCTCGGCCAGAACAGCCTCGGCACTGCCAGCACTTTTCAGCCCATAGATGCTGCGGGGCGTATCGACAGCCGGAATGTGCCTGGCGCCGTGGTTTTCGAGCTCGAACAGCTCTGGATGCGCCTTCATGATCGCCAAGGCTTCGGCGTTCCGCTTCAGCCACATACCGGTGACGAAGATCGTCGCCGGTATCTTGTTGTCGACGAGCGCGGAGAGGACGCGTGCATCGGTCTTGCCGCCGCATGCATCGAGCGTCAGTGCGACGCGTGGGCTGGATTCGCCGGACGGCTTGAGATGCAATCGGGGTTCGAGCAACGCAGCCGAAGCTGAAGAACTCACCAGCGCCGCAAGGCCGACGCCAATCAAAAACCTGCCAAGCATACGCATGCGAATTTCCGGGTATTGCTGTCTCGAACTGCGGCCACTGGCGCCTCAAATCTGGCGCCATGATGACGGCTGAGGCTATTTTGCCGTGGCGCCGGCCAGAACCCTGGCACGCAATACCCTACGCGAGTTGCCTACGTAGGGTATATTTTGTACCCTACGCTAAAGATTGGTGTAGGGTATTGTCATGCGCTTTCCGCTCTCTGCTCACACTGCGTATCAGGACCTTCTCGAAGCCCACCGAATGCGCGACGTGAAGTCCATCGCCGGGTCTCCATTCCTCAAGGAGCTTCCTCAGGGCAAATATTGGTACGCCCGGCAAAGAATTGGTGACAAGCCGGTCGATCGCTACATCGGCCCTGACAGTGAAGACCTTCGTCAGCGCATTGCACGCATGCGGGAGGATATCGAAGACGACAAGAGCTTTGAACGGCACTGTGCGTTGCTGGTCGCTCAGCTGCGTGCTGCCGGACTCGTTACTGTTGATCGCCAAACCGGTAGCATCCTGAACGCGATGGCGAAAGTTGGCGTGTTTCGCCTCGGTGGAACGCTTGTTGGGACACACGCGTTCCGCCTCTACGGTGCCGAACTGGGATTTGCCTTTTCAGGCACACTCGCAGTTACACAGGACGTCGACATCGCCGCATTCGAAAACCTCAAACTGGCGATCGACGACAAGGTCGATCCATCTCTCGCTGAAACGTTCAAATCCCTGTCTTTGGAACCTGCTCCCGGCCTGGCCCCGAAAGGAAGGTCCACGCGGTGGCGCTTGAAAGGCGGCGGAGCGATGGTCGACTTCCTGGCCCCTCGCATGCAAAGCAAAAGCGAGATCGTCAGGCTAGAACCGCTGAACGTCTACGCGCAGACGCTTCCGTTCCTGAACTTCCTGATCGCTGAGCCGATACCAGCCGTGGCGTTATATCGGAGCGGCGTGCTGGTTCAGATACCGAAACCCGAACGTTATGCCGTACACAAGCTTATTGTCGCCCAAAGGCGAACCGGGCCAGGCTTGGCCAAAGTCGCAAAAGACCTGGCCCAAGCCGAAAGGCTGATCCGCGTCCTGGTGGAGGATCGCCCACAGGAACTGGCAATTGCTTATGAGACCGCTCTGGGCAACGGAACGAAGTGGCGCGAAGCCATCAACGCATCGCTAAAGCAGCGGCCCGAAATCGGCCGCCTGCTTTGCCAGGTCACCTGATGCCGCTGGTTATACCCAATTTGCGAAATGGGTATAACCAACCGCCTTCGCCTACCGCTTCGCCTTCACCGCGGCCTGTGCCGCCGCCAAACGTGCGATCGGCACGCGGAACGGCGAGCACGAGACATAGTCGAGGCCGACGCTTTCGCAGAAGTGGATCGAAGCCGGGTCGCCGCCGTGTTCGCCGCAGATGCCGAGCTTGATCTCAGGCCGCGTCGCCCTGCCCTTTTCCGCAGCGATCTTCACCAGTTCGCCCACGCCCTCGATGTCGAGCGAGACGAACGGGTCCTGCTCGATGATGCCCTTCTGGCGATAGGTCTCGAGGAAGGACGCCGCATCGTCGCGCGAGATGCCGAAGGTCGTCTGCGTCAGGTCGTTGGTGCCGAAGGAGAAGAATTCGGCCGCCTCGGCAATGACATGCGCGCGGATCGCCGCACGCGGCAGCTCGATCATCGTGCCGACGAGATAGTCGATGTTGACGCCTGTTTCCTGCATGACGCTTTTGGCAACCGCATCGATGCGGGCCTTGACGTAGTCGAGTTCCTTCATCAGGCCGACCAGCGGCACCATGATTTCGGGCACCACAGGGCTTCCGGTCTTCTTGCCGGCTTCGACCGCCGCCTCGAAGATGGCGCGCGCCTGCATCTCGGCGATCTCCGGATAGGAGACGGCGAGACGGCAGCCGCGATGGCCAAGCATCGGGTTGAACTCGTGCAGCGCTTCGGTGCGTTGGCGCAGCTTGTCGGCCGGCACGTTCATCGCGGCGGCGACYTCGGCGATYTCSTCCTCGGTSTKSGGYAGGAAYTCGTGCAGCGGCGGGTCGAGCAGGCGRATSGTCACCGGCAGGCCSGCCATGATCTCAAACAGTTCGATGAAATCCGAACGCTGCATCGGCAACAGCTTGTCGAGGGCCGTGCGCCTGTCCTTTTCGATGTCGGCGAGGATCATCTCGCGCATGGCAACGATGCGATCGCCATCGAAGAACATGTGCTCGGTACGGCAAAGGCCGATGCCTTCGGCACCGAACGAACGCGCCATGCGCGCATCTGCCGGCGTTTCGGCATTGGTGCGCACCTTCATGCGGCGCGCCGCATCGGCCCATTCCATGATCGCAGCGAAATCACCGGAAAGTTCCGGCTGCAGCATCGGCACCGTGCCCTTCAGCACCTGTCCGGTGGAGCCGTCGATGGTGATGATGTCGCCCTTGCGGAAAGTGTGGCCCATGGTGATCAGCGTGCCCGCGCGGTAGTCGACGCGCAGCGATCCGGCACCCGACACGCAAGGCTTGCCCATGCCACGCGCAACCACCGCCGCGTGGCTGGTCATGCCACCGCGCGTCGTCAGGATGCCTTCGGAGGCATGCATGCCGTGGATGTCCTCGGGGCTGGTCTCGATGCGCACCAGGATGACCTTGCGCCCGGCCGACTTCAGTTCCTCGGCCTCGTCGGACGAGAACACGATCTCGCCAGTAGCAGCACCTGGCGACGCCGGCAGGCCGACCGCGATGACCTCGCGCTGCGCCTTGGGGTCGATGGTCGGGTGCAGCAGCTGGTCGAGCGAGGACGGGTCGATCCGGCAGATCGCCTCGTCCTTGGTGATCAGCCCCTCGCCAGCCATCTCGGCGGCGATCCTGAGCGCTGCCTTGGCAGTGCGCTTGCCCGAACGTGTCTGCAGCATCCACAGCTTGCCGCGCTCGATGGTGAATTCGAGATCCTGCATGTCGCGGTAGTGCTGTTCGAGGCGATTGGAGATCGCAACGAACGTGTTGAACGCCTCCGGCATCAGCTTCTGCAGCGAGGGCTTGTCTGAGCCAGCGGCAATGCGTGCTGCTTCGGTGATGTTCTGCGGCGTGCGGATGCCGGCAACCACGTCCTCGCCCTGCGCGTTCACCAGGAACTCGCCATAGAGCATCTTGTCGCCGGTCGATGGATTGCGGGTGAAGGCAACGCCGGTGGCCGACGTATCGCCCATGTTGCCGAACACCATGGCCTGCACATTGACCGCAGTGCCCCAGCTCTCGGGAATATCGTGCAGGCGGCGATAGGTGATCGCGCGATGGTTCATCCAGCTTGAGAACACCGCGCCGATGGCGCCCCATAACTGCTCGTGCGGATCCTGCGGGAACGAGCGTCCAAGCTCCTCTTCGACCTTGGCCTTGTACAGCGCGATGACCGCCTGCCACTGCGTGGCGGTGAACTCGGTGTCGAGTTCGTAGCCCAGACGCGCCTTTTCCTCCTCAAGCAGTTCCTCGAACACTTCGTGATCGAGCCCGAGAACGACATCGGAATACATGGTGATGAAGCGGCGGTAGCTGTCATAGGCAAAACGCGCATCGCCGGCATCGATAGCCAGCGCCTCGACGGTAACATCGTTGAGGCCGAGATTGAGCACTGTGTCCATCATGCCCGGCATCGAGGCGCGTGCGCCCGAGCGCACCGAAACCAGCAGCAGGCTTTTGGGATCGCCGAAACGACGGCCGGTGATCGCACCTATATGGTCGAGTGCCGAGCGAACATCGGCTTCCAGCGTTTCAGGATAGCTGCTGCCATTGCCATAATACCAGTTGCAGGCAGCCGTGGTGATGGTGAAGCCGGGCGGAACCGGCAGGCCGAGACTGCACATCTCGGCGAGATTCGCCCCCTTGCCACCGAGCAGGTTGCGGTCGCTCGCGCGCCCCTCCGCTGCACCGTCGCCAAACCTGTAAACCCACTTGGTCATGCCGTCTCCTCGCCGACTGAGTGTGGAGCAAGACGGTGGCTGCCGCCCGCTTCTGGGCCGAGCGATATGATGCTGCGCTGCGAAAGGCAAGGCGCAGTTCGGCCGGGCAATGACCTACAATCGATTAATGAACCGGCGCTACGACACGCTTGCGGGCCTTGGCAGGCTCATATAGAACATATCGAGAACAACTTTGGAGACGACAATGCGCAAGACCGGCAAGCTCGACTATATCGAAATGGCTGCGGTTGGCGGCACGCTCGACCATGTCAAATCCTTCTACAGCGCGGCCTTTGGCTGGACCTTCACCGACTACGGCCCCGACTATGCTGCATTCGCAGAAGGCCTCGACGGCGGGTTCCAGGCTCAAGTGCCAGCCAAGCCGCTGCCGATTCTCTATTCCGAAGCGCTGGAACAAACGCTTGCCGCGGTCGAAGAGGCCGGCGGTACGATCGTCAAACCGATCTTTTCTTTCCCCGGCGGGCGGCGTTTTCACTTCGTCGATCCAGGGGGCAACGAGCTCGCCGTCTGGGGCGAATAGTCAGCACATTCAGATAAGAAAAGCGGCAAAGGCGCGATTGTGCTTTTGCCGCGTACTGCATATAAGGCGGCGGTCGATTGACTCGCCTGCGGCTCATAGTTGTCAGCCAGCGGCTTGTTGGGGCGTCGCCAAGCGGTAAGGCATCGGTTTTTGGTACCGACATTCCCAGGTTCGAATCCTGGCGCCCCAGCCATATCTTTCCTGAAAATCTCCTTCGTTCTTCGCTGGCCGGCAGCAAAGTCGCCGACTATCAGGCGCACACCCAACCAATGCAAAAAAGGCCCCGGATTTCTCCGGAGCCTCTTCTCATTACGTCCCTAGCACGCCTCAGTGGTGAGCCGGTTCGGCCATCTGCTTGGCGTCGGGCTCCTCGACATGCGCGGCCAGGTCCTTGCGGGCGATGAAGGTATAAAACATCGGCACCACAAACAGGGTGAAGACCGTTCCGACGAGCACGCCGCAGAAGATCACCAGGCCCATCGAGTAACGCGCGGCAGCGCCAGCACCCGAAGCGAGGATCAGAGGCACGACGCCGAGCGCCATGGCGGCCGTTGTCATCAGGATCGGACGCAGGCGAACCTTGGCCGAAGCGATGATCGCCTCACGCCGCGACAGGCCGTGTTCCTCGCGCTGCTGGTTGGCGAATTCGACCAGCAGAATGCCGTGCTTGGTGATCAGTCCTATCAGTGTGATCAGGCCGACCTGGGTGTAGATGTTCAGCGTCCCGAGCCCGAGATTGAGYGGCACGATGGCACCGAAGATCGCTAGCGGCACCGACATCATGATGATGAGCGGGTCGCGGAAGCTCTCGAACTGTGCTGCCAGAACCAGGTAGATCACCACGATCGCCAGCGCAAAGGCGATCAGGATGGTATTTCCCTGTTCGCTTTCCAGACGCGATTGGCCGGAATAGTCGATGAAGAAGCCGGCCGGCAGCAGCGGCCGGGCGATATCCTCGATCGTCTTCAAGCCGTCGCCGGTGGTCACGCCGGGCACAGGCAGCGCCGAAATCGTCGCCGAGTTGAGCTGGTTGAACTGCTCGATCGAAGCAGGTGACGAGTTTGTCTTGATCGTCACCACAGCCGACAGAGGCACCATCTGGCCGTTGACGCTGCGGACGTAGAACTCGCCGAGCTTTTCAGGGTTGCCGCGATACTGATCAGGCACCTGCATGATGATGTCGTAGCTGTTGGAATCGCGATCGAACTGGGCGATCGAACCACCACCCACAAGCAGGCTCAGCGTCATGCCGATGTCGCGCACCGACAGGTTGAGCGCTGCGGCCCGGTCGCGGTCGATGGTCACCGTCACCTGCGGCGCGTCGAAGGACAGCGAGTTCTGCACGACGATGAAGCGACCCGAGGCCTGGGCCTTTGCCTTGATTTGCTCAGCCACCTCGAAGACCTGGCTCGGATCGCCTGTCGACTGGACGACGACCGAAATCGGCAGGCCGCCGCCGGCACCCGGCAAGGACGGAGGCGCAAAGACCAGTGCTTCAACGCCGCTGACCTTGGACAGGCGCGCCTGGATATCCGCCTGAATCTCCTTTTGCGAACGCGAACGGTCGGACCAATCCTTGAGTGCCCAAACGGAGAAGCCCGAATTGGTGGCGCCGCCCATGCCGACGATGGAGAAGTTGGTCTTCAGCTCAGGCAGATCCTTGGTCAGATCGCGGATCTGGTCGGTGTAGAGACTTGTATATTCGGATGTTGCGTAGCGCGGCGCAGTCACCAGCGCGAACAATGCGCCGGAATCTTCTTCAGGCGCCAGCTCATTCGACGTCTTGAAGAACATGAAGGCGGTGACCGAAACAAGCGCGATGACGATCAGCAACGTCACGGGACGATAGTTGAGCGAGCCCGACACCAGCCGCTCGTAGCGGTTGGCGATGCGCTCGAACGTACGGTCGACGAACTTTGCAAACCGGCTGTGGTTGCCGGCCTTCAACATCCGCGCCGACATCATCGGGGTGATCGTCACGGCGATGAAGCCGGAGAGGATGACAGCGCCGGCAAGCGTGACCGCAAACTCGCGGAACAGCGACCCGGTCAGGCCTCCGGTGAACATGAGCGGGGCGAACACCGCAGCGAGCGTGATGGTCATGGCGACCACCGGGCCGAAGATCTCGCGCATGCCCTTGAATGCCGCCTGCATCGGCGACATGCCGTCTTCGATGTGTCGATGGATATTTTCCACCACCACGATGGCGTCGTCGACCACCAGGCCGATCGCCAGAACCATGGCCAGCAGCGACAGCAGGTTGATCGAATAGCCCATCATCAACAGGATGAAACAGACACCGATCAGCGACAGCGGAATGGTCACCACCGGCATCAGCACCGAGCGGAACGAGCCGAGGAACAGCAAGATCACGACGATGACGATCGCGACCGCCTCGGCGATGGTCTTGAACACCTCGTCGATCGACGCGCTGATCGTCTCGGTCGAGTCATAGACCATGGTGATGGTCATACCTTGCGGCAAACTCGCGCTGATCGCCGGCAACTCCTTGATCACCGCAGCAGCGGTGGTCAGCGGGTTGGCCGAAGGTGTCGGGAAGATGCCGATGAAGGTGCCCGGCTCGCCGTTGAAATTGACGACGGTATCGGTGCTTTCGGCCGCCAGCTCCACGCGGGCCACGTCACGCAACCTGACGACATCGCCATTGCTGGACTTGAGCGGCAGCTCGCCAAAGGCCTCTGGCGTCTGCAGCGTCGACTTCATGGTGATCGAATAGGCAACGTATTCGTTCTTGGTCTTGCCCGGTGCGGACAGGAAGTTGGACGCATTGATCGCCTGAAGAACCTCAGGGGCCGTCAGACCGCGCGCTGCGAGCTTGATCGGATYGATCCATACCCGCATCGAGTATTTGGCCGCACCCAGGACCTGCACCTCGGCCACGCCCTCGATGGTCGAGACGCGTGGACGGATGACGCGCTCGATATACTCGGTCAGTTGCTCGGCGGTCATGTTGGGGTTCTGCATCGCCAGATACATGATGGCGAACTGCATGCCCGTGCCCTTGACGATCGTCGGATCCTCGGCGTCGGTCGGCAGTTGCCCGCGCACCTGCTGGACCTTGGACATGACCTCGGTCAGCGCCGTATCCGGATTGGAGCCAAGCTCCATCTGTACGGTCACGGTGCTCGACGAAGGGCTGCTCTGCGAGGTGACGTAGTCAATGTTCTCGGTGGTCGCCACCGCAGCAGCGATCGGTGCTGTGATGAAGCCCTGGATGAGGTCCGCACTCGCGCCCGGATAAACGGTGGAGATGGTGATCACCGTCTCCTCGACCTTCGGATATTGCCGGACAGACAGGTTGAACAGCCCCTGGAAACCCAGGAGCAGGATCATGAGCGCTACGACCGTCGAAAGGACGGGACGGCGGATGAAGATGTCAGAGAAACTCATTTGGCAGCTGCCTTCGCATCGGTCGAGGCAACGGGAGAGACCGTGTTGTCGACCTTGACCGGGGTGCCGTTGGAGAGCCTGTTTTGTCCGGCAACGACGAGTTCGTCACCGAAGGAAACACCTTGCGTTATCTCGACGCGGCCTTCCGAACGACGGCCAACCTTGACGAAGATCTGCTTGACCACGAGCGCTGGCTCGGCCTGTTCCTTGGCCGGCGCGGCGGCTGCTCCGGAAGCTTCGGCCGTCTCTGCAGGTTTCACCACATAGACAAAATCACCGTAGAGGCTGGTGGTCAGGGCTGTCAGCGGTACGGCTACGACACCGTCTTCCTCGGGAAGCACGACACGCACGCGCACGAACTGGCCCGGGCTCAGCTTGCCATCGGGGTTGTCGATTTTCGCGCGGACAGAAACGAGGCGGCTTTGCGGGTCGACCTTCGGATCGATGCCGACCACCGAACCAATGAACGGCATTTCGGCGTCAGTGACACCGAAACGCACAGGCTGGCCGATCTTCAAAAGGCCAAGCTGCTGCTCGGGAATGGCGAAATCCGCCCGCATCGTGTCGATGTCCTGAAGCGTCGCCACGATGGTCCCTGGCTGGAGATATTGACCGACGTCGACCTTCGGAATGCCGATCGTGCCGGAGAACGGCGCGCGCAATTGCTTCTGGTCGAGCACCGCCTGCAGCTTCTCGACTTGCGAGGCCGAGGTGGACGCAGCCGCGCTAGCCGAGTCGCGTACGACATCGGAGCCGACACCGCGCTGCTGCAAGGCAACTGCCCTTTCAAACAACTGCTTGTCGAGCGCTGCCTGCGTCTTGGCGGCGGCCAGGTCTGCCTGCTGCACGCTGTCGTCGAGCTGAATGAGCACGTCGCCCTTGTTCACGCGCTGGTTTGCCGTGAACTTGATCTCCTTGACGATGCCAGTTGTTTCGACCGTGAGGTCGACACCTTGGGATGCAGCGACCGTGCCGATCGTTTCGATGCCGGGCGTCCAGGCAGCGGGCTCGACCTTGGCGGTCGCCACTGTGACTGATGCGACAGGCATGTTGGCGAAGAATTGCTGGATTGCATTGTCGCGGAACATGTTGAAACCAACGATGCCGCCGCAAACGACGACGAGCAATACGATCGCGATGATGAGACGCTTAATCAAAGGAGATCCCCAATCGGTAAGGAATCGGCACCAGGGCGGGCCGCAATGCACATGTTGGACTTTTTTCTTGGAAAGCCCAAGCGCGAGGGGCTTACTGTACCGGCTGGACGGTATTGTCAATCCACGATAATGTGATGCGAACGGAGACACCACCAATGTCGGGCCACAGACCAAGCTCTCGCGAAAAAATCCTCGCCGCCGCCGCGGAACTGGCGGATATCGTCGGCCCGGGCCACCTGTCGCTCGATGCTGTCGCCCAGCGCGCCGGCGTCTCCAAAGGCGGGCTCCTTTACAACTTCCCCACCAAAGCGAAGCTGATGCAGGCCCTGGTTCAGGACTATCTCAAAAGCTTCGAGGACGCGCTCGCGGCAAAGGCGGCCAGCAAAAGCAGTGATACGCCCGACAGCAGCCTTGCCGCCTACATCGAACTGTCCGCCGAGGAATGTGGACAGAAGCAGCCATCCGCGGCAGGCGTACTCGCGGCCCTTGCCGAAGACCCGGATTTCCTCAATCCCGTCAGGGATTTCAAGCGCCATCTGCTCGACCGCCTGAAGGCGGAAACGCCCGACCAAGCCAAGCTGATCGTGGCGTTTCTGGTCATAGAGGGGCTGCGTAGCATGAAGCTTTTCGACATGGACATACTCCATGAAGATGAACGCAACATGGCGATCTCTTATCTGCTCGCCGAAGCGGCTGTATGACAGGTCACAGATAACGTCATCAACCCGCGTTCACGATTTTCTCACTATACGTTGGGCAATTTTTGTGAGATTCAACCGCAGCATAAAACATCGTGCATTCGAACGCATGGCCATGCTGCCCAATGATCATGCGCTAATTTAGCGGTACACCCTTTAAGTGAGCCACTACATGACTTCGCCTTTGCCCGTCACGTTCGTCGTGACAGTGGATGTCGAAGCTGGGCCTCGTCGGAAATCGGCGCATGCACAGCTTTCAGCAATTGCCTGGCCTTTCGCCTTCGTCGAAGGGCTGACGCCACAATCCGCTGAAACCATTGACCTTTATGATCCGAAGCGAAACCGCAGGCGCTCGAAGCGCCCGCTTGCCCCGGCTGAAGTGGCGGCCTATGCCAGTCACCGCAAGGCGATGCGCGCATTCCTGGATACGGATGCAGCGATAGGACTGATCCTGGAGGACGACTTCCGCCTGCTCGAACCAGCCGCTTTCGCAGCGCGCGTCTCAGCACTCCAGACAGCGCCGGTCGAATGGGACATTCTCAAGCTCTTCGACTTCCAGGAGCGCCCGGTTGTGGAATCGGTTGGCGTAGCGGACATCTCGATCGTGTCGCATGGCAGCCCGACTGCTGGCATGGTCGGCTACCTGATCACACGGCGTGGCGCGGAGCGCATGCTCAGCCGGCCGACCGTCTACCGGCAGATCGACGAGGACATCAAGTTCTTCTGGGAACTGGACCTGCGGGTGCTGTCGGTTCAACCCAATCTCGTCACCGATGTCAGCCATGAGCTTGGCGGCAGCATGATCGAGGCGGAGCGCACGGAGATCAAGCAGCAGCGGCATTGGACGGTGTCGGTCAAAGGGCTAGGCCAGACAGTGCTGCGCCAGTTCAACTATCGCCGCTACCGCAAGCACTACGGCCTCAAGCTCAAAAACCCTTGAACCGCGGGGCTTAGCTCGCCTCGCGCAGGGCCTCGGCCGCCTGGAGGTCGACCGACACGAGCTGGCTCACGCCCTGCTCAGCCATAGTCACGCCAAACAGGCGGTTCATCCGCGCCATGGTGATCGGGTTGTGGGTGATGACGACAAAACGCGTCTCGGTCGACGCCGCCATCTCGTCCATCAGGTTGCAGAAGCGCTCGACATTGTGGTCGTCGAGCGGTGCATCGACCTCGTCGAGCACGCAGATCGGCGCCGGGTTGGTCAGGAACACGGCGAAGATCAGCGCCATTGCCGTCAGCGCCTGTTCGCCGCCTGACAAAAGCGTCATCGTCTGCGGCTTCTTGCCGGGCGGGCGGGCGAGGATTTCAAGTCCGGCTTCGAGCGGATCCTCCGACTCGATGAGCTGAAGCTCGGCAGTGCCGCCGCCGAACAGATGGGTGAACAGGCGCCTGAAATGGCCGTTGACCAGGTCGAACGCCGCCAGCAGGCGCTCGCGGCCCTCGCGGTTCAGCCCCTGGATGCCTTGCCGGAGCTTGCGGATCGCTTCGATGATGTCCTCGCGCTCGGAGACGATTGCCTCCAGGCGGTCGGACAATACCTTTTGTTCTTCTTCGGCGCGCAGATTGACTGCGCCGAGCCGCTCGCGCTCGATCTTGAGGCGCTCCAGCGTCCTTTCGATCTCGCCGGGATCGGGCATCGGGCCATCGGCTTCGAGACCGGTGTGGCGAATGACCAGATGCGGCGGCGTATTCAGCACTTCCTGGATGCGCGCCTCGACCTCGCGACGGCGCTCGTCGGCGGCAGTCAGGCGTTCTTCGGCACGGGCCCTCGCCTCGCGCGCTTCGGCGAGCCCCTGGATCGCGACAGTCGCAGCCTTGTCGAGCACCGCCTGCTTATTTTCCGCATCCTGAAGTCGGTCGGACACTTCCTTGCGCAGAGCCTCGGCTTGCGTCAGTTGCGACATCAGCGCCCGGCGGCGGGCATCGAGTTCGTCGGGCGCCTCAGCCAGCAGCTCGCGCTCGGCAGCAGCCTCCTCGCGCCGTTCGGCTAGCGCATCGATCTGCTCGGCGGCACTTTCAGCGCGCAGCACCCAGCTCTGGCGCTCGGCAGCGATGGCCGTCAGCCGCCGCGTTCTCGCCTCTGCTTCGCGATTGAGGCCGTCATGCACGGCTCGCGCGTCAGCGACCGCTGACCTATCACGARCGACCGCGCCGGAAAGCTGCTCAAGCCGCACTTGGAGATCGGCGAGATCAGGCGCCGAGCCAAGCATGTCCTCGGCTTCGACGTAGCCGGCCTGCGCCTCCTCATGCGCATCGGCGACACGAGCGCGCGCTTCGTCCAGGGCCGCGCGGCGGCTGGTCAGCTCGCCGGCAGCCTTTTCGGCCTGGGCAAGCGCGTCGCGCGCCGCACCGACCTGATGCTGCGCGTTGCGCCAAGCCTGGCGCGCCTGCCGTTCGGCTTCGGTGTTTTCGCGCACGGTATTTTCAGCGCGCGCCAAACCTTCTTCAGCAGCTCGAACCAGGAGCGTCGCCTCGACCGCCTCGGCATCGAGTTCGGCCAGGCGATTCTTCTGGGCAAGGCGCTGCGCAGCAGCCGTCGGTGCGTCGGCACTTGCGGTCAGCCCATCCCAGCGCCACAACCCGCCTTCGCGGCTGACCAGACGCTGGCCGGGCGCGAGCAGCGGCTGAAGCCGTGCCGCATCAGCGGCATCGATGACGCCAATCTGGGCCAGGCGGCGCGCCAGCTGGTGCGGCGCACGTACCACCTCAGCGAGGCTACGCACGCCATCGGGCAGCTTCGGGTCGCTTGCGGCTGGCTTGGTAACGCCCCAGTGGACGGGAGCGGCGCGGTCGAGAGCTGCTTCAAGGTCGTCGCCAAGTGCCGCACCTAGGGCCGTCTCGAAGCCGCGCTCGACGCCGATCTGTTCCAGCACGGCCGGAAAAAGATCGCCCGAAGCGGCGTTGATGATCTTGGCCAGCGTGCGCGCCTCGGTCTCGATGCCCGCGAGTTCGGCCTTGGCCTCCTGCAACGGCGCACGAGATGAAGCCTCCGCCTGCCGTGCCTCAATGACAGCGCGCTCGGCCTCGGTGGCGGCGAACTCGGCCTCTTCGAGCGCCTCTTGGGCGGCCTCGGCCTGCATCTGCTTTTCCGCCGGGTCGGCGAGCGCTGAAATGCGCGCGGCGATTTCGCCGGCCTCGCGATCAAGCTCGGTTAGCTGGCGGGCAAAACGGTCGCGGCGATCGGCGGCATCACGCATGGCGCGTTCGGCCTGGGTGCGACCGGCAGCGGCCTCGGCGCGCTCGGCTGTAGCGCGACCAAGCTCGGCCTCGGTCAGCGCCAGCGTCGCCATCGCCTCTTCGAAGGCCGCGCGGGTATGCGTCTCGCGATCAGTGGCGCCGGCATTTTCGTCGTTGAGCGCCTTCTCCTCGGCATCGAGGCGCGACAGGATCGCGGCATTGTCGCCGATCATGCGCTGCTCCCGGACGATGTCGGCGTCGAGCTGCTGCAGGCGCCGGTCGAGTTCGCTCTGGCGTGAGTTGATGCGGCCCGCCTCTTCCTCAAGCTGGGAGCGGGCAATGGAAAGGCGCTGGAAGGTCGCAGCGGCAGCAGCCGCGGCATCTCGCATCTCGGGCAGCTTGTGGGCGCCGATGGCCTGATCCCTGGCGGCCGCCATCTGGGCGGCGGCGCGGTCGCCGACAAGAGCGGTGGCGGTGGCAAGGGCCGACTGGGCCTCGCCTTCCTGAACTTTGGCCAGCGTCCAGCGCAGATGCAGCAGCGTAGCTTCCGCCTTGCGAATATCGGCCGACAGGTTCTTGAAGCGCGAAGCCTGGCGCGCCTGGCGCTTCAGGCTTTCAATCTGGCTTTCGAGCTCCCCAACGACATCGTCGAGGCGTTCGAGGTTCTGCTCGGCGGCGCGCAGGCGAAGCTCGGCCTCGTGGCGGCGCGTATGCAGGCCTGAAATGCCGGCCGCCTCCTCAAGCAGCGCGCGGCGCGCCTGGGGTTTTGCCTGGATCAGCTCACCGATGCGGCCCTGCCCCACCATCGAGGGCGAGCGCGCGCCGGTCGACTGGTCGGCGAACAGCAGTTGCACATCCTTGGCGCGGGCTTCCTTGCCATTGATGCGATAGATGGAGCCGGCCTCGCGCTCGATGCGGCGCGACACCTGCAATTCGTCGGCGTCGTTGAAAGAAGCTGGCGCGGT
Source organism: Aminobacter sp. P4_D5 (assembly GCF_056401815.1). Taxonomy (NCBI): domain Bacteria; kingdom Pseudomonadati; phylum Pseudomonadota; class Alphaproteobacteria; order Hyphomicrobiales; family Phyllobacteriaceae; genus Aminobacter; species Aminobacter sp. P4_D5. The sequence continues at coordinate 59,833 of NZ_JBFUIP010000001.1, forward strand.
ACGGTCGGTGTTGTCGAGAAACAGCGTCACTTCGGCGGTGTTGCGTGCCGGCCGCGTGCCGGAGCCCGAGAAGATGACATCGTCCATGCCCGAAGCGCGCATGTTCTTGTATGAGCTTTCGCCCATCACCCAGCGCAACGCTTCGACCAGATTGGACTTGCCGCAGCCATTCGGCCCGACGATGCCGGTGAGGCCGCGTTCGATGACGAACTCGCCGGGCTCGACGAATGATTTGAAACCGAGGAGGCGGAGGCGCGAAAACTTCATTCGCGCCGTTCCGCACGGAAGGGTGCACCGAAGCTGCGTTGCCTCGGCGCCATGACCCTATCAGAGCATGCCGTCGATAACCGCCGACATTTCTTCAATCGTCATTGCCCCTTTGTAGACATTCCCGTTGATGAAGAAGGTCGGGGTCGAGTCGACCTTGAAATCCTTCTCGCCGCGGGCGCGCACTGCCCTGATATCGTCCAGAAGCTTCTGGTCAGTCAAGCAGGCCTCGAACGACTCCTGTGTAAAGCCGGCGAGCTTGGAAATCTGCAGCAGCGCATCCTTGGGCGTCTGCGAAGCCGCCCAATTCTGCTGCTGCTTGAACAGCACGTCGACCATCGGGAAGTAGTTATCCTTCGAGCAGCGCGCAAGCATGAAGCCTGCTTCGGCCAGCGGATCGAAGGGGAACTCGCGGTAGATCAGCCGCACCTTGCCAGTGTCGATGTATTTGGTCTTGAGCGCCGGCAACGTCGTCTCGTGGAAATGCGCGCAGTGCGGGCAGGTCATCGAAGCATATTCAACGATGGTGACCGGCGCATCGGCCTTGCCCAGCGACATGTCAGGCAGGCTTCCGGCTTCGAGCAGCTTGGCCATGTCGACCGAGCCCTGCGAGACGGGAGCCTTAACAGCAGGTGCTGCCGGCGCAGCTGGCGTTGCTGCTGGAGTCGCCGGTTCGGCAGGCTTGGCGGGCGTTGCTGCGTTGGCCTGCTCGCCGGAGTCGCTGCAAGCGGAAAGCAACGCTGCTGCCGATACGGCTGCGAGCCCGGTAAGTGCGGTCCTGCGAGAAATGGAACGGAGCATACGAATCACCTGACGATGGTTGGATTTTGCGATGTTCAGATACGTGAAAGCGATAGTTGGCGCGAATTAAGGCATGGCTGTCCCCAAACCAATCGCCATTATCCGCACGTGCGATCACAAATACGCGAGAAAGACGGCAAATTCTACTTTCGGCTGCCCAGGATGCTCGCCCCAAGCTTTTCCAGCGAAGCCTTCAGGCCCTCGTCTTCTATGTACTGGACCGTTCCCGCCAGCTTGCCCTGCTCGGCCTCGGTGAGCTTGCGCAGGCGCGGGCGAGCCTTGGCCGCTGCCGAAGAGACCGGCTTCTGCACGATGCGAATGCGGCCGATGGCGTTGAAGCCGAGATAGGAATTGACCCGGCCGATGATCTCGCCGGTCTCGTGCTGGAGGTGAAGCGCTGCCGGTCCCGAGCAGGCAACGATCAGCACCGCCGGCTCGAACGGGTCGTCCTCATGCATGCGCCGCGGCCATTGGATCTTTTCGGGCCTTGTGTTGTGGGCCAGGCGCGGGCCGACGATCTCCTCCCATGACTGGACGAGGCCTACCGAGATGCCGGTGCGCTTGCGCAGGACCGGATCGAGGATGGCATTTGCCAGATCGCTGACCGGAACGGGATTGCCCGTCCACCTTTTCCCTGCCATGTCGTTCTCCAGAAATGACCCTGTCGACACGCAACGCCGAAGGCAGTCCACCCCATCAATGGCATCCCGAACCGATCCCCGCAAGCACGCCACTGATGTGGACGGCACCATCGCCACCTTGTTGCTCGACTGGTATGACGTTCATCATCGCGAGTTGCCCTGGCGCACGGCCCCAAGCGACCTGAAGCGTGGCATCAAACCCGACCCATACCGTGTCTGGCTCTCCGAAATCATGCTCCAGCAGACCACCGTCGAGGCGGTGAAGCCCTATTTTCGGGCATTTCTGGACAAATGGCCCGATGTCGGTGCTCTCGCCACTGCCGAAACTGAAGACGTCATGAAAGCCTGGGCCGGGCTTGGTTATTACTCCCGCGCCCGCAATCTCAAGGTCTGCGCCGAAACGGTGGCGCTTATGCATGACGGACGCTTCCCCGACAGCGAAGATGGTCTGCGCACCTTGCCCGGCATCGGGCCCTATACGGCCGCAGCAATCGCCTCCATCGCCTTCAACCGGCCTGCGGCGGTTGTCGACGGCAATGTCGAGCGCGTGGTCACGCGGCTGTTTTCAATCGCAACGCCCCTGCCCCAGGCCAAGGTCGAAATCCGTGCCCGTGTCGAACGCATGCTGGCCACCGCGCGACCTGGCGATTTCGCCCAGGCGATGATGGATCTCGGCGCCACCATCTGCGCGCCACGCCGCCCGCGCTGCATACTGTGCCCACTTCGGTCCGATTGCAGCGCGGTCGTCTCAGGCGATCCCGAGTTCTACCCGGTCAAACCGGCCAAGGCGGAACGGCCGCAGCGACGCGGTGCGGCCTTCGTCGCTGTCAGGAGTGACGGTGCAGTGCTTTTGCGCAAGCGTCCGGGCAAGGGTCTGCTCGGCGGCATGACCGAGGTACCGACCACCGATTGGACCTCGCGCGTCGATGGCGCAACTGGCGCTGACAGCGCGCCTTTTGCCGCGAACTGGCAGCGCGCGGGCACCATCACCCACGTCTTCACCCATTTCGCCCTCGATCTCGACGTCTTTCGCGCCGAAGCGGCCTCGGATCAGGCGCCAGACGGCCACTTCTGGTCGGCAGCCGCCGACCTCGCTGGGGAAGCCTTGCCAAGCGTCATGAAAAAAGTCATCGAAGCTGCCATACCGGGTGCTACGAAACGAGGACGCTAGCGAAGCCATGAGCGAAATCCGCCACATCGTCTACGACATCGGCAAGGTTCTGATCCACTACGACCCCGACCTGCCTTTCAGCCGCATCATCCCCGATCCGGTCGAGCGCCGCTGGTTCTTCGACAATGTCTGCACCAGCGAGTGGAACATCGAACAGGATCGCGGCCGTACCTGGGAAGAGGCTGAAGCGCTGCTGATCGCCGATTTTCCCGAGTATGAAAACAGCATCCGCGCCTTCCGCCTGCACTGGCACGACATGGTGCCGCATGCCTATGACGACTCCGTTGCCTTGATGGAAGGGTTGGTCGACGCCGGCCACGACGTCACCATGCTGACGAACTGGGCATCCGACACGTTTCGTGAGGCGCGCGGTCGCTTTCCCTTCCTCGAACGGCCGCGTGGCGTGACGGTTTCCGGCGACATCGGCCTGATCAAGCCCGACCGCCGCATCTACGACCGCCACGTAGCGTCCTTCGATCTCGACCCGAAGGCTTCGCTGTTCATCGACGACAGCCAGAAGAATGTTGATGGCGCCATCAATGCCGGCTGGCAGGCAGTGCTGTTCACAAATGCGAAGACGCTCGAGGCGGACCTCGAGCGTCTCGGGATCGGACGGTGACTGGAAACCCGCCGATCTGCAAAATCCGGAGCGCCTAGGCTCCCGGAATTCGAGCTTTTACTGCAGGATCTGGAAAGCTTCTGCAGGGCCAGAACTGGCTGGCCATGGTGCCTGCGCAGCCGCGCCGGATGCCCTTCGAGGCCCGGCGCGACGCTTGATCGATCAGGCCCCAGCCTTTTCCATGCCGACGCGCACGATGCGGCGCAATTCGTCGATCTGGGTCAGGCCGCCGGCACGCTCATAGTGCCAGAAGGTCCAGCCGTTGCAGGCGTCCAACCCTTGAACCGCAGCACCGACGCGATGGATCGAGCCGGCGGTGTCGCCGATCGACAGCGTACCGTCGGCCCGAACATTCGCCGCCCAGCGCCTCTTGGCGTCGTAGAGCGTGGTGCCCGGCGTCAGCAGTCCCATGTCGAGGAGGCTGCCGAACGCGACACGCGGTTCCGCGCGCTTGCCGGTCAAGACGGTTAGCGTCGGGCCATCGAGCGTCCGCACCGAGGCGATGCGCTCCTGGGCCGCGTCGATGTAAGCCTGTTCGCGCTCGATGCCGACGAAGTGGCGGCCGAGGCGTTTTGCGACTGCACCGGTCGTGCCGGAACCGAAGAACGGGTCAAGCACGACGTCACCCGGCTGGGTCGAAGCCATCATGATGCGAGCCAGCAGCGCCTCCGGCTTCTGCGTCGGATGCAGCTTGTTGCCGTCGTCGTCTTTCAGCCGCTCGCCGCCGGTGCAGATCGGAAACAGCCAGTCCGAGCGCATCTGAATGTCGTCATTCGAGGCCTTCAGCGCGTCGTAGTTAAAGGTGTAATTCTTGCCCTTCTGGTCACGCGAGGCCCAGATCATCGTCTCATGGGCGTTCTGGAAGCGGCGGCCGCGGAAATTCGGCATCGGGTTGGTCTTGCGCCACACGATGTCATTGAGCATCCAGAAGCCGAGATCCTGCATGATCGCGCCGACGCGGAAGATGTTGTGGTACGAGCCGATGACCCAGATGGTGCCGTTCGGCTTGAGCACGCGGCGGGCAGCCAAAAGCCAGGCGCGGGTGAAGGCGTCGTAGGCGGCGAAGCTTTCGAACTGGTCCCAATGATCGTCGACCGCGTCGACCTTCGACTGATCCGGGCGATGCAGGTCGCCGTCGAGTTGAAGGTTGTAGGGCGGGTCAGCAAAGATGACGTCGACCGAGGCCGTCGGAAGCTTGTCGAGTGCGGCGATGCAGTCGCCCTTGATAATGGTATCGAGCCATTCAGAGCGCTGTGGCGTGCGGGAAAGTTGGCTAAGAGGACGCACTGCTGACATTCTGACACCCGGCTGACGCGTTACTGTTTACTCGCTGTTATGGTTACCGATCAGCGTAAATAATTGGTGAAGCCGCCGCCCGAATTTGCGGATCGGGCCAGAATGGTGTAATCGCCGCGCCTTGAACTTTTCCGCCCGCGCCCCGGCGCCGACCCCATTTTCCGGACCGTCATGACCCAGCCAGACCTAGTGATATTCGATTGCGACGGCGTGCTCGTCGATTCCGAAATCATCGCCGCCCGCATCGAGGCAGAGCTTCTGACCTCAGCCGGCTTCGAGATCACCGCTGAGGAGATCGCCGAGAGCTATGCCGGCCTGACCTTCAAGGACATCCTGCTCAGGATCGAGGAGAAGTCGGCGATCCCGTTCCAGGCTTCCCTGATCAGCCAGGCCGAGGATCTGGTCGACCGCCGTCTCAAGAACGAAGTCCGCGCCATCGACGGCGTGCACGAAGCAGTGGCTTCTGTTACAGCCCCGCGCTGCATCTGCTCCAATTCGACGAGCGAGCGCATCGAGATGATGCTTGAGCGCACCCGCATCCTGCCGCTGTTCAAGGGCCGCATCTTTTCGGCACTGGAAACGCCGAGCAAGAAGCCGAAGCCTTCGCCCGACGTCTTCCTGCATGCGGCAAAAACCTACGGCGTCGATCCGGCCAAGACTTTCGTCATCGAGGATTCGGTGCACGGCATATCAGGCGCGGTTTCAGCCGGCATGCGCGTCATTGGCTTCACCGGCGGCGGACACAGCTATCCAGGTCATGCCGACATGCTGACGGAGGCTGGTGCTGAAACGGTGATTCGCCGCTGGGCCGACCTTGGCGGCGTGCTTGAGGCTCTCAGCATGTGGTCGGAAAACGCCTGACCGTTTTCCGACTAACCAGGCCTGTGCCAGATCCGATCGACAAAATCGGCGATCAGGGGCGCGATCTCCGGCAAATTCTCTTCAAGCGCGAAGTGCCCGGTGTCGAACAGATGCAGCTCCGCTTCGGGTACGTCGCGGAGATAGGCATGGGCACCCGGCTCGGGGAAGAAGGGGTCGTGCCGGCCCCATAGAATCAGCGTCGATGGCTGATGTTGCCGGAGCCAGGCCTGCCATTCGCCATAGCGTGCGACGTTGCTGTGGTAGTCCAAGGCCAGATCGATCTGCGGCCGCTTGCGGCCGGGCAGGTCGAGGAAATGCTGGTCAAGCGTCCAGCCATCGGGTGCCAGCAATTCGGGCCTGCCAACGCCAATCTCATACTGGAAGCGCGTGCCCGCAAGGGTAAGCAAGTCCCGGATCGTCTGCTCGGTATTCGGCTGGTCAGGCCGCAACGCAATGAAGTCGCGCGCGCCGTCCGACAAACCCTCCTCATAGGCATTGCCATTCTGGACAATCAGGCCGGCGAACCATTCGGGATGCCGTGTCGCCAGGCGAAAGCCAACCGGTGCGCCAAAATCGAACAGATAGGCCACGAAGCGGTTCAGCCCCAATCCTTTGACAAACCCTTCCATCGTGTCGGCGAGCTGGTCGAAGCTGTAGACGAATGTTCCGCCCGCGCTTGCCGGCTGCGGCATGTCGCTATGGCCAAACCCCGGATAATCCGGCGCGATCACCCGGTAACTGTTGCCGATGGCATCGATCAGCCGGCGAAACTGATGCGAAGCCGAGGGAAAGCCGTGGAGCAGCAAGATCACGGGCGCATTCGCGCCGCCATCGGCCGGTATCGACTCGCGATAGAATATCCTGACACCACCGACGTTAAGATGGCGATGGATCACGCGGGGAAATGCCAGGGCTGTCATTTCACATGCCTTTCGTCTAGAATTATGCATTAGCAACATCCGCCAAGTCGACTAATGTGTCAATGATGATTTTAGGAGTTAGCATGAGTGCAGATTTCACAGCGCTGACCGGCGAACTGCTTGGGCTGGATCTGGTCAACACGCGCGCCCGCAGCGGTGCGGACAGCATCGACCACCTGGCGACGCCGGACGGCTTGCGGGCGTGGATCGCGCTGGAAGCGGAGCGGCTGCAGGGCTTTGGCGGAGAAGCGCTGGTGGCGGTCTCGCAAGCCGATCTTGCCCTCATCCACGCAGTACGCGAATGCGCAACCAAGGCGATCGACCATGTCCGCCACGGCAAGGCGCCGCCAGACTCAAGCCTGCACGGGCTCAACCAGGCGCTGAGGGCAGCGCCGTTGCATCTTGAGCTTCAGTGGAACGGATCGTCGATGGCAGTACGGCCCAAGCGCAGCGGTTCGGTTATCGCCGATCTCGCTGCCTGCCTGGCGGAAGCAGTGGCGCAAGTGCTTGCCGATCCTGCAGTCGCCAGCATCCGCAAATGCGAAGCCGAGGACTGCACGATGCTGTTTTTGCCGGCAAGCAGCCGCCGGCGCTGGTGCGCGGCGGCGCGTTGCGGCAATCGCATCCGCGTCGCGCGCTACTACCAGCGCCACAAGGACAGCTGACCCGTTTGGTTCAGCGTTACTGCTTGGCGGACTTCTTGGCCGGGGCGTCGTCAAAGCCCGCGAAGATCTGAATGTCGCGCGCGGTCGGGATCGGAATCACGACATTCGGTACCGTGAAGACGAACTGGGTGGCCGTCGACGGGTCTGTGACCTGCACGACGTTCTTGTGAAGCTGCGAGTAAAGCACCTCGGTGCCGCGGGTCACAGCAATGCGGATCGGCATGTTGACCGTGCCCGCGCCACCGGCCGGACCGACCACCACCTTGCCGGCAACCCCCACCTTGATGGTCATCTGACCATCGGCGCGCGTGCAACTGCGGGTGACGTCGGTGATCGCTGATTGATTTACCAGCTTGGCCGGGTCGTCCTGGCCACCCTTGGCGTAGCTGTTGAAGAAGGCCGTGCCGTCACGCAATGTGACACCAGGGCAATAAGCGAGCAACTCGCTGGCCAGAATCTTGCCCTCATCGGCGGCAACCTGCTTGGGATCCTTCGGGGCGGGGCTAAAAAGGCCGCCGCTGCCGCCAGATTGGCAACCTGCGACGGCAAACATAAAGCCGGCGGTCGCCAAAGCCGTCAGAAAACGGCCGTCGATCAAACGAAACACCATGAACTGCACTTCCCTCTCGCAAAGCAGTCGTTCTATATCAACCGCGCGGCAAAAATGMGACTGATAGAGCGCAGTTTTCCCGTCCTGCCGCAGGCAGCAGGTCGCATCGCCTTGGAACGGATAGCTATGCACTATGTGAGCACCCGCGGGGAAGCTCCCGCGCTCGGATTTTCTGACGCTGTACTTGCCGGCCTTGCCCGCGATGGCGGCCTTTACCTTCCAGCCGTATGGCCGCATTTCAGCGCAGCCGAGATTCGCGCCATGCGCGGCCTGAGCTACGCCGATCTGGCGATCAGGCTTTTGATCCCGTTTCTCGGCGGCGAAATCAAGCATGACGTCTTCGAGCGTCTGGTGCGCGAGGCCTATGGCACCTTCCGCCATGACGCGGTGTGCCCGCTGGTGCAGACCGGCGCCAACAGCTTCGTGCTCGAACTGTTCCATGGCCCCACCCTCGCCTTCAAGGACGTCGCCATGCAGTTGCTGGCGCGGCTGATGGACCATGTGCTTGCCGAACGCGGCCAGCACGCGACCATTGTCGGCGCGACCTCGGGCGATACCGGCGGCGCTGCGATCGACGCCTTTGCCGGACGTGAACGCACCGACATCTTCATCCTGTTCCCGCACGGACGCGTCTCGCCGGTGCAGCAGCGTCAGATGACGACGTCGACGGCGGCAAATGTCCACGCGCTGTCGATCGAGGGAAACTTCGACGATTGCCAGGGTCTGGTCAAAGACATGTTCAACGACCACGGCTTCCGCGACCGGGTGCAGCTGTCTGGCGTGAACTCGATCAACTGGGCCCGCATCATGGCCCAGATCGTCTATTATTTCTCCTCAGCCATTTCGCTCGGYGCACCCGACAGGCCGGTCTCCTTCACTGTGCCGACCGGCAATTTCGGCGACATCTTCGCTGGTTATGCTGCAAAGAAAATGGGCCTGCCGATCGACCAGCTGGTCATCGCCACCAACGACAACGACATCCTCGCCCGCACGTTGAAGAGCGGCGAATATCGCCAGACCGGGGTCGTGGCCACCACCTCGCCGTCGATGGACATCCAGGTGTCATCGAACTTCGAACGCCTGCTGTTTGAGGCCTCCGACCGCGACGCGGCGCTCGTGCGCCGCTACATGGCGGGCCTCAAGCAGTCGGGCGCCTTCACCATCGAGGCGAAGTCGCTCGCCGGCATCCGCGCTGAATTCCAGGCCGGCCGCGCCGACATGGACGAAACCGCAGCGACGATCCGCTCGACGCTCGACAAGAGCGGCTATCTGCTCGACCCGCACACCGCAACCGCCGTGCATGTCGCAGCCAGCCAGCCCAAAAGCGACATGCCGATGGTGGTGCTCGCCACTGCTCATCCGGCCAAATTCCCGGCTGCCGTGAAGGCTGCCTGCGGCATCGAGCCCAACCTGCCAAAATGGCTGTCGGGGTTGATGGAACGTAAGGAAAAGTTCACGGTACTTCCATCAGAGATAAAAATGGTGGAAGATTACATTAGCCGCCGCACACGAGCGGCGGGTTAGGGAGTATGCGTAATATGGGTGTTGAGGTAAGCCGTCTGTCGAACGGCCTGACAGTAGCCACTGAAACACTTCCAAGCGTAGAGACTGTAGCTCTCGGCACATGGGTCAAGTCCGGCGCGCGTAATGAGCGCGACGACGAGCACGGCATGGCCCACCTGCTTGAGCACATGGCGTTCAAGGGCACCAAGAACCGCACCGCCTTTGAGATCGCATCGCAGATCGAGAATGTCGGCGGCGAGATCAACGCCGCAACGTCAGTAGAAACGACGTCCTTTTATGCCCGCGTCCTGGCCGACGACGTGCCACTGGCAGTCGACATCCTGTCCGACATCCTCCAGGATTCCGAGTTCGATCCGAACGAGCTTGAGCGCGAACAGCACGTGATCCTGCAGGAAATCGGCGCCGCCCACGACACGCCCGACGACATCGTCTTTGACCGCTTCACCGAAACCGCCTTCCGTCACCAGACAATCGGCCGCTCGATCCTGGGCACGCCCGAGACGGTGAAATCCTTCACCTCGGCGCAGCTTCACGATTTCATGCAGCGTCAGTACGGCGCCGAGCGCATGGTCATAGTCGCTGCCGGCGACGTCAAGCATGACGATTTCGTCCGCCACGTCGAAAAGCGACTCGGCAATTTTCGCCCCAAGGCCGAAAGCGCCATTCCGCAATATGCGCAATATGTCGGCGGCGACTTCCGCGAAGACCGCGACCTCATGGACGCGCAGATCGTGCTCGGCTTCGAAGGCCGCGCCTATCATGTCCGCGACTTCTACGCCTCGCAGGTTCTCTCGATGATTCTCGGCGGCGGTATGTCGTCGCGGCTGTTCCAGGAAGTGCGCGAGAAGCGCGGCCTGTGCTACTCGGTTTATGCATTCCACTGGGGCTTTTCCGACACCGGCATTTTTGGCATCCATGCCGCGACCGGCCAGAGTGACATCGCCGAACTGATCCCGGTGATCATCAACGAACTGCAGCGGACCGGCGAAAGCATCCTGCTCGAAGAGCTTGATCGCGCCCGCGCGCAGTATCGCGCCGGCCTCATCATGTCGGCCGAAAGCTGCTCCAGCCGCGCCTCGCAGATCGCACGCCAGCTTCTTCTGTTCGGCCGCCCGATCGCCAAGGAAGAGCTGATGGAACGCCTGGCGGCCCTTACCGTCGAGCGCCTGACCGACTTGTCGTCGCGCCTGTTTTCGACCCGCCCGACGATTGCGGCGGTCGGACCTGTCGGCACGCTGGCGCCCTACGAATCAATCCTGGACACGCTGCCGGGCGTACAGGCGACCACCCGCAAGCTCGCCGTCTGAGCAGACTTTGCGCATATGTTTTCGCTCTCGCTTTTTCGCCGCGAAACTCCGGCACTAAAAGGCGAACGCGTCAGCCTGCGCATGCCGACTTGGCGCGATTATCACGAATGGATGGCCCTGCGCGCCGAAAGCCGCGCGTTCCTCGAACCGTGGGAGCCGCGCTGGGCACCGGACGAGCTTGATCGCTCGGCCTGGCGTGTCCGGATTTCGCGCTACCAGGACGAATATATCCAGGGCACGGCGGCGGCCTTTTTCATCTACGAAAATTCGACCATGAAACTCGTCGGCGGCATCACGCTTGGCAACATCCGCTACGGCGTCGCCCAGACCGGCCACATCGGCTACTGGATCGGCGAACGTTATGCTGGTCAGGGCTTCATGGTCGACGCTCTCAGGCTTGTGGTGCGACATGCCTTCGATACGCTTCGGTTGCACCGGATCGAGGCTGCCTGTATCCCCGACAATGCACGTTCCGTACGCGTGCTTGAAAAAGCCGGATTCCGGCGCGAAGGACTTTTGCGATCCTATCTCAGGATCAACAGCGAATGGCATGACCACTATCTCTACGCCCTGATTGCGGACGATCCGCAAGCTGTCACCATGAAGGCTTGAACTTGTCGAAGCATTTCCTGCTGGCGCCCTTGTTTGCGCTCATTGTTTCCATGATCGCCAGCGTCTGCGCGGTGTCGCAGGCATGGGCCGTGGAGCCGATCAAGATCTCTCGTGACGACGTCGCGCTCAACCTTTCGGGTGCCGTCGAGATCTACCGCAACCAGGGTGAAAACTTTCAGGTTTCGACAGCACCGGGCGTCGACGGCATCGTTCGCCGCATCGAGGTGGAGGCCAACGACAAGCGCTCAACCGGTGACTGGGCGGTGTTTGCGCTTGCCAACACCACCGACCAGGTGATCGACCGGCTGATCGTTGCGCCGCATTTCCGTCTCGTCGGCTCCGGCCTGATCTGGCCCGACCTCGGCTCCAGCCGCATTGCCGCCATCACGCCCAGCGAAGGCTTCGCGCTCGACCGCCAGGCAAGCCCCGACGCCGACGTGTTCCTGGTCACGCTCAATCCGAACTCGGTAGTGACCTTCATCGCCGAGCTCTCCTCGCCCAAGCTGCCGCAGGTCTATCTGTGGGAACCTGAAGCCTACAAGGACACGGTCAATTCCTACACGCTGTTTCGCGGCATCGTCATCGGCATTGCCGGCCTTCTGGCACTGTTCCTGACCATCCTGTTCGTGGTCAAGGGGACCTCGATGTTCCCGGCCACCGCAGCGCTCGCCTGGGCGGTGCTTGCCTACATCTGCGTCGATTTCGGCTTCCTCAACAAGGTCATAGAGGTCTCGCCCGGCAACGAGCAGATATGGCGAGCGGGCACGGAGGTGGCGCTCGCCGGTACCTTCGTCGTCTTCCTGTTTGCCTATCTCAACCTCAACCGATGGCACGGCCATTTCAGCTATGGCGCCTTCGTCTGGGTCATCGGCCTGCTTTTGATCGCCGGTGTCGCCATTATCGATCCAGCGGTTGCCGCCGGCATCGCACGCATTTCCTTCGCTGCCACCGCCATCACCGGACTCGGGCTCATAGTTTACCTCAGCATCCGTGGTTATGACCGCGCCATTATGCTGGTGCCCAGTTGGGCGATGGTGCTGATCTGGCTCAGCGGCTCGTGGATGGCGATCACTGGCGTTTTGGACAACGACATCGTCCAGCCAGCACTCGGCGGCGGCCTGATCCTCATCATCCTGCTTATCGGCTTTACCGTCATGCAGCATGCTTTCGCCGGCGGCGGCGCCCATCAGGGCCTATTCAGCGACATGGAACGCCAGGCGCTGGCGATCTCCGGCTCAGGCGACATCGTCTGGGACTGGGACGTGCTGCGCGACCGCGTCGTGACCCGCCCCGATGTCTCGCTACAGCTAGGGCTCGCGCCCAACAGCCTGGGCGGTGCGGCGCGCAACTGGCTGCCGGTGCTGCATTCCGACGACCGCGACACCTTCCGCACCACGCTCGACGTGGTGCTGGAGCATCGCCGCGGCCGCGTTGCGCAAAGTTTTCGCCTGCGCGGCGCCGACGGTCACTATCACTGGTTCTCGCTCAAGGCGCGGCCGGTGATCGGTTCGGACGGCGAAGTGATCCGCTGCGTCGGCACGCTGGTCGACGTCACTGAGCAGAAGAAATCCGAAGAACGCCTGCTGCACGATGCCGTGCACGACAATTTGACCGGCCTGCCCAACCGCGAACTGTTCATGAACCGGCTGGAGGCAATCATCTCGATTGCCCGCACCGAAGAGAAGGTACGTCCGTCGGTCTTCGTCATCGACATAGACCGCTTCAAGCTGGTCAATGACGGGCTTGGCATTTCGGCCGGCGACACCATCCTTTTGACCATCGCGCGCCGCCTGCACCGGTTGCTCAAGCCCAAGGACTCGCTGTCGCGCTTCGCCGGCGACCAGTTCGCACTGATGCTCCTGTCCGAACAGGACCCTTCGCGCATCGCCGTAGTCGCCGACGCGATCAAGCAGGCGATCAAGGCGCCGATCACTTTCGCCAAGCGCGAGATCGTGCTCACCGCGTCTGTAGGCCTCATCACCTGGACCACGGCCCAGGCCTCGGCCGAAGACATGGTCAAGGATGCCGAACTCGCCATGCATCAGGCCAAGCGTTTCGGCGGCGACCGCATCGAGCCGTTCCGCCCGGCTTTCCGCACCGTTGGCACCGACCGGCTGCAGCTTGAATCGGACCTCCGCCGCGCCATCGAGCGCAAGGAATTCACGCTTGCCTACCAGCCGATCGTACGGCTCGAGGATGGCAGCGTCGCCGGCTTCGAGGCCCTGCTACGCTGGGATCACCCGCGCCGCGGCATGATCCCGCCGGGCGACTTCATTCCAGTCGCCGAAGGTTGCGGCTTGATTGTCCAGCTTGGCTTGTTTGCCATGCAGCGCGCCGCCGACGACCTCGCCGATTGGCAAAAGCAGATCAGCGACGCGCCGCTTTCGGTGTCGGTCAATCTGTCGAGCCGCCAGCTCATCCGCCGCGACCTCGTCAGCGACGTCCGCTCGGTCATCGCCAGGGCCAATCTCAAGCCGCGCTGCTTCCGCCTCGAACTCACCGAATCGCTCGTCATGGACAATCCCGAGCAGACCAATCACGTCCTGACCAAGCTCAAGCAGCTCGGCATCGGCCTGTCGCTCGACGATTTCGGTACCGGTTATTCGTCGCTGTCCTACCTGACGCGCTTCCCCTTCGACACGATCAAGATCGACAAGAGCTTTGTCGACGACACCTCGCCCAAGCGTGCGGTGCTGATCAAATCGATGGTCAACATGGCGCATGAACTGGGGATGTCGGTGGTCGCCGAAGGCATCTCCGATGAGAGCGATGCGCTCGAACTGCGCCAGATGGGCTGCGAATATGTGCAGAGCTTCATGTTCGGCGCGCCTATTCCCGGCGACCAGGCCCTGAAGATGCTGAAAGAGCAGTACCCGCTTGCTCAGGCGTGACCGGCTGCACTGCTGAGCCGCGCAAGGTCGATGCCGAGCGTGGCGAGGATGCGGTCGTATTTGCGGTCGATGTCGGTGTCGAACAAAAGCTCCGGCGTCGCCGGACAGGTCAGCCAGCCGTTCTCGGCGATCTCGCTTTCAAGCTGGCCGGCACCCCAGCCGGAGTAGCCAAGCGCCATCAGCGCATGGCGCGGCCCGCGCCCTGCGGAAATCGCTCGCAAGATGTCGACCGTTGCGGTCAGGCAGATCTCTTCCGAGACCGGCAGCGAGGACTCGACCTTGTAGTCGTCGGTATGCAGCACGAAGCCGCGGCTGCGATCGACAGGCCCGCCATTGCGCACGATGAAATCCTTGGCCTTCATCGGCAGCCGGATCGCCTCGTGCTCGTCGAGTATGCCGAGTTGAACCAGCAGGTCGGGAAACAGAAGTGGCTGGACCTGGTTGATGATCAGGCCCATCGCGCCCTCGTCGCTGTGGGCACAAATGTAGATGACGGCACGCGAGAACCTGTCGTCCTTCATCCCCGGCATGGCGATGAGGAACTGGTCGTCGAGAAAACCGTGCTGTGAAGCACCCTTTTTCTGGCGTAAGAGGTCCATAGCAAGAACCTAACGCGTTTCCCGGCTTCTTGAAAGATGGCGATAGGGTCGCGGCGTTCATCTTTTCAAAGGCAACGTCACGCAAATATGATGCGATGTGTTGGCGCTCCCTGTTGCGGACGCTGCGGGAGCCTATCAAATCAGCGCCATGAAAATTGCATTAGGTTCCACTATCTGCCTGGGCTCGGCCTTGCTTGCCGCTGCCCCTGCCCACGCGTCGTCGTCGGCCTGGTTCGAGGCCGAAGGCGGGCGTTTCCGCCTCGTCACGTCGGGCGCTCCCGACGCCTCGGGCAAGCTCCAGGGCGTGCTCGACATCGAGCTCAAGCGCGGCTGGAAGACATATTGGCGCGACCCCGGCAATTCCGGAGTGCCGCCGCTGATCGACGTGACGGCAAGCCGCAACGTCTCGGCGGCGGAGTTTTCCTATCCCGCCCCGCAACGGCATGACGACGGCTATTCCAAATGGGCCGGCTATGACTATTCGGTGCGCCTGCCGGTCAGCTTTACTATTCCCGCAACCAGCGAGCCTTCAATGATCGCCGCCGATGTTTTCCTTGGCGTTTGCGAAACCATCTGCGTGCCGGTGCAGGCGCGCCTTGAAGTCGTTCCGGCTGCCGATCCCGACAACGCCGACGATGCCGCACTGGTGAAGGCCGCCCTTGCAGCCCTGCCGGCGGTCGCACAGCCCGAATTCGGTGTGATCGTGAAATCCAGCGAGGGCGAACACATCTCGCTCCTTGCGTCCTCCCCGGGCGCGCCAGAGGCCGTCGACGTCTTCATTGCCGGCACGGACGGCTATCAGTTCGGCACGCCCGTGCGGCATCTGGAGACAGGAAAGCCGGTCTTCACGATCAAGGTGCTCGAACGCCCGGCCACGAAACCTTCCGGCAAGGGCATTCCTTATACGCTGACGAGTGCTGCCGGCGCGGTCGAAGGATTCTTGCCCTACCCCTGAGCAAGATGCGCCCAACTTCCTACATCTGGCCGGCCATTGGATAAAACGCGCATCTGCGCTAGTTGGGATGCGCGTTCATCCTGGATCTTTCAACCACCACGCATGCGAGGAAATTCATGACCATTTCGATTGGCGACAAGCTGCCTGAGGCCACGTTCAAGACGATGACCGCCGACGGGGCCAAGAACCTCACCACAAACGAAATCTTCGCCGGCAAGAAGGTCGTGCTGTTTGCGGTTCCTGGCGCTTTCACGCCGACCTGCAGCAACAACCACCTGCCCGGCTATGTCGAGAACCATGACGCCATCATCGCGCGCGGCGTCGACACCATCGCTGTCGTTGCGGTCAACGACGTCCATGTCATGGGCGCCTGGGCGCGTTTCAGCGGCGGTGAAGGCAAGGTGCTGTTCCTCGCCGACGGCAGCGGCGATTTCGCCCGTGCGACAGGTCTCGACCTCGACCTGTCGGCAGCCGGCATGGGCTTGCGTTCGAAGCGGTTCTCGATGGTCGTCGAAGACGGCAAGGTCACGCAGCTCAACGTCGAAGGCTCGGCCGGACAGGCGATCGACTCCGGTGCTGCCAAGATCCTTGAGCAGCTCTGAAACTGCCCTTGCGCGTCGTCAGCCCTTGGCGGCGCGCAATCCGGCAGGTGGTCCGCTGCGTCCGGTCTTGAAGGGCGCCATGCCCTCGCGCGCCAGTTCGTCAGCGCGCTCGTTTTCGGCATGGCCGGCATGGCCCTTGATCCAATGCCACGTCACCTTGTGACGCTTGTTGGCCTCGTCAAGCGCCTGCCACAGCTCGCCATTCTTCACCGGCTTCTTGTCGGCCGTCTTCCAGCCATTCTTCTTCCAGCCGTGGATCCACTTGGAGATCCCGTCCATGACGTATTTGCTGTCGGTGTGCAGATCGACGGTGCACGGCTCCTTCAGCGCGTTCAGCGCCGAAATCGCCGCGAGCAGCTCCATGCGGTTGTTGGTCGTCTCGGCCTCGCCGCCGCACAGTTCCTTGGTCTTGCCGTTGTAGCGCATGATCGCGCCCCAGCCGCCGGGGCCCGGATTGCCCGAACAGGCTCCGTCGGTGAAGATCTCGATGTGCTTTGTCATTTCAGGCCGTATTCTTGTGCGGACTTGATCGTCCGGTGGAAGCGAAGGCGGCGGATATATTCCGACGGGTCACGCTTCATGACCAGCCCGCCATCCGGGACCGTCAGCCAGTCGTAGAGCCGCGTCAGCATGAAGCGCAGGGCCGAGCCGCGCGCCAGGATGGGCAGTGCCGCCTTCTCGTCACCGCTCAGCGGGCGGACGCTCTGGTAGCCTTCCAGGAGTGCCGTGCCCTTGGTCAGGTTGAAGGAAAAGTCCTTCTCGAAGCACCAGGCATTGAGGCAGGTGGCCAGATCGTAAGCGTAGATGTCGTTGCAGGCGAAATAGAAGTCGATCAGGCCCGACAGCTTGTCGCCGAGGAAAAAGACGTTGTCGGGAAACAGGTCGGCATGGATGACGCCCGAAGGCAGGTCCTTTGGCCAGCTTTTCTCGAATTCGGCGAAGTCGGCGTCGACTTCCCTGGCAAGGCCCGGCTCGACCTCGTCGGCGCGCGGGTGGGCTGCGTCCCACAGCTTGCGCCAGCCATCGATGGCGAGCGAATTCGGACGCGTCATCGCAAAATCCTGGCCGGCGATGTGCAGCTCGGCCAACGCCCTGCCGACCTCGCGACAATGCACGGCCTTGGGCCGGCGTAGCCACATGCCCTCAAGGAAGGTGATGATCACGGCCGGGCGACCGGCAAGCGTGCCGATGACATTGCCGTCCTTGCCGTCGACCGGCAGCGGGCAGGACAAGCCCTTATGGGCAAGGTGCTRCATCAGCCCAAGGAAGAACGGCAGGTCCGATTTTTCGACCCGCTTCTCATATAGCGTCAGGATGTACGACCCGGTCGTCGTGTGTAGCAGGAAATTGGTGTTCTCGGTGCCCTCGGCAATGCCCTTGTAGGACAAAAGCTCGCCGACCGGATAGTTGCGCAGGAACGCTCCGAGCTCGCCCTCGCCGACGTCGGTATAGACTGCCATCAGCCGTTACCGTTGACGAAGGCCATGTCGGCTGGCGTCAGCTCGACGTCGCGCAATACCCGCATCACCGGAAAGTCCTCCGTCTCGGTCGCCGTTATCGCGAGTTCCACATTCACCTCGAAGCGCTCACGGAAAGCGTTGATGATCTCGTCGACGATGATCTCCGGTGCCGAAGCACCGGCCGACAGTCCCAGCGTAGCGATGCCGCCTATGTCGTTCCACGGTATCTCCGACGCGCGCTGAACCAGCAGCGACATCTTGGCACCTGCCCGCTCGGCGACTTCGACGAGACGGCGCGAATTGGACGAGTTGGGCGCGCCGACAACCAGGTAAAGGTCGGATCCTGGGGCCGTCTCCTTCACCGCGTCCTGGCGGTTGGTGGTGGCATAGCAGATCGATTCGGCGGCAGGCGCCTGCAGCGCCGGGAACTTTTCCTGCAGCGCCTTCAAGATGCCTGCGGTGTCTTCGACAGACAGCGTGGTCTGGGTGACGAAGCCGAGCTGTTCGGGATCCACTGGGGCAAAATTCTGAACGTCGGCTTCGGTCTCGATCAGCGTGACCGCGCCATCGTTGAGTTGCCCCATGGTGCCGATCACTTCGGGGTGGCCGGCATGGCCGATCAACAGCACATGGCGGCCCTTGCGCTGATGGCGCATCGCCTGCTTGTGCACCTTGGAGACCAACGGGCAGGTTGCGTCGAGATAGAAAAGATTGCGCGCAACCGCATCGGCCGGCACCGATTTCGGCACGCCATGGGCGGAAAACACCACCGGCGCATCCTGGTGTTCGACGGGGATTTCGCTCAGCTCTTCGATGAAGACCGMGCCGAGGTTCTGCAGCCCCTCGACAACATAGCGGTTATGCACGATCTCATGGCGGACAAAGACCGGCGCGCCGTATTTCTTCAGCGCCAAAACAACGATCTGGATCGCACGGTCGACGCCTGCGCAAAAGCCGCGCGGCTGGCAGAGCCTGATTGTCAGGGGCGGTTTGGTAAGCGTCTGGGGCATTTAATCCGGTTCTTCATTCAGTGCCGAAATGATGTCTGCAACCCCTTGCTGTCAAGGGAGACCCGCTGTCATTTGCCTTCGGGCCGGCGCATCAGCCAAAAGCCCATGACACCCAAAAGTGCAGCCGCAAGCCCATACCATGTCACGGCATATTGCAGGTGGTTGTTGGGCATATCGACCATGGTGACGCCGCCGACCGGCAGGCCACCTGGGTTGGCCGTATCGTCGGCATCGACGAAGAATGGCAGCACGACAGCACCTGACGGCAGACCTGCGGTCGCAGCCATCACGTCGCGATCCTTCCAGTAAAAGATGTTCTTCACCGGGTCGTTGTCAGGCACCAGGGAACCGGGCTTGCCATCGAGCGGGTTGCGCGCGAGGCCTACGATGTTGACCGGCCCCGTCACCTGGCCGACCGGCCGCTTGGCCGCATTCTTGAAATCGTAGGGAACGAAGCCGCGATTCACCAGGACGAAGCGGCCATCTTCCAGCTTGAGCGGGGTGTAGACGTAAAAGCCCGACTGGCCTTCCCAGGTGGCGAAGAAATGCCGCTCGCCTTCGTGAGCAAAGGTTCCCGAGAGCGTCACCGGCCAATAGTCGACATCGCTGGTGGCGCGGAACTTCACTTCCATCTCGGACAATGGCAGCGGTTGGGACTGCGTGCGTTCGGCGATCTGGGCGATCAGCTCCTCTTTCCAATAGAGGCGCTGGACCTGCCAGCTGCCGAGCGCGATCAAGAGCGCGAAAGCAATGGTGCCGAGCACGAGCATCAGAACAAGCCCGGAGCGGCGCGCCGGGGCAGACATGGTTTTCTGGTCGCTCATTCGCCCTTGTCCAAACGCCCTTCGGCGGCCTTGTTACGGTATTGCAGGGTAATCAGTACGCCCTTGATCAGCCGCAGTGAGCCGAGGCTGAGGATCAAGGTCAGCGGTATCCAGAGCAGCAGGTGAAGCCACAGCGGCGGCGCCAGCGTCACCTCCATCCACAAAGCGAGACCGACGACCACGAAGCCGATGATCAGGATGACGAACACCGCCGGTCCGTCGCCAGCGTCGGCGAAGGAATAGTCGAGCCGACAGACGCCGCATTCCTTGCCGACGGTGAGGAAGCTCGAAAACAGCTTGCCCTCGCCGCAGCGCGGACAGCGTCCCTTGAGCCCGGCCGCGATCGGATCGACCGGCGGCCAGATCGCCTTGTCGTCACTCATGGATTTATCTCAATGGGAGTGCCGTCTTCGACCATCTGCCAGATCTCCGCCATTTCCTCGTCGGTAACGGCGATACAGCCATTCGTCCAGTCGAACATCTGCACCAGCCAGGACCACCAGCCATACCCGTTCGGTTGGCCGTGGATCATAATCATTCCGCCGGGATCGACACCTGCTCTCTTTGCCGCAGCCACGTCGTCGGCATTGGGATAGGAGACGTGGATCGATCGGTAATAGCCGCTGCCGGGGTTCCGCCAATCAAGCACATAGCGGCCTTCTGGCGTGCGCTCGTCGCCTTCCTGGCCTTTGTGGCCAACCGGACTGGCACCGAGCGCGACAGCATAGCTGCGAACCACCWTGTCGCCTGATACCAACTCCAGCCGGCGCTCGGACTTGGCCACCCGCACCAGGTCGATGACGTCGGCTGAGGCAAACGCCGTTGAGGCGACAAGGGCAATCAAAGGGAGGGCGAAGCGGCAAATCAGCATGCTTGGTGGTTGCCGCAGAAAAGCGCCAAAAAAGAGAAGGCGGCCGCGTTGCCGCGACCGCCTTGCATCAAGAACCGGATCGATCAGTGGCCGGCAGCGATGGTGGCGCCCGCCGAACCCCAAACATAGATCGCGGTGAACAGGAACAGCCAGACCACGTCGACGAAGTGCCAGTACCAGGCAGCCGCCTCGAAGCCGAAATGCTGCTTCGGCGTAAAGCCGCCACCCATGGCGCGGAACAGGCACACCAGCAGGAAGATCGTGCCGACGATGACGTGGAAGCCATGGAAGCCAGTCGCCATGAAGAAGGTCGCGCCGTAGATCGAGTCGCGGAAAGCGAACGGAGCGTGGATGTACTCGTAGGCCTGCACGAAGGAGAACAGGATGCCGAGGCCGACCGTCAGCGCGAGGCCGTTGACCAGGCCCTTGCGATCATTGTTCAGCAGCGCGTGGTGCGCCCAGGTCACCGCCGTGCCCGAAAGCAGCAGGATGATGGTGTTGTAGAGCGGCAGGTGCCAGGGATCGAGAACCTCGATGCCCTTCGGCGGCCAGACGCCGCCGGTGAACTCGGCGCGCATCACCTGGTGAACTTCGCCAGGGAACAGTGCAGCGTCGAAGAAGGCCCAGAASMAGGCAACGAAGAACATCACCTCGGAGGCGATGAACATGATCATGCCATAGCGCAGGTGCAGCGACACGACGCGCGTGTGATGCCCCTCATTGCCTTCCTTGATCGTGTCCGACCACCAGCCGAACATGGTGTAGAGCACGATCAGCAGGCCGATCGCGAAGATCCAATAGTTGGCGTTCGCGGCGTTGTAGCCGAAGATCGGGAAGACGCTGCCTTTCAGGTGCTGCATCCAGGCGACGCCGCCGAAAGCCATGACGAGCGCGCCCAGCGAGCCGAGGAACGGCCACGGGCTAGGATCGATGATGTGATAGTCGTGTTGTGGTTTCGCGTGCGCGTCTGCCATATCAGCCCCCGGCTTTTCCGTCGGAATTAACATTTTTCGCTTCGCCGTCAACCTTTGGCGCGGCTGCTACGGGCTTTTCCCCCTCAATCGGGAAAAAGGTATAAGACAAGGTTATCGTCCTGAGGTCCTTGAGATCGGGCTCGTTGACGATCGCCGGATCGACAAAAAAGACGACCGGCATATCAAGCGTTTCGCCCGGCTTCAGCGTGGTGTCGCTGAAGCAGAAGCACTCAACCTTGTTGAAATAAGCGCCTGCCAGTTCTGGCGTGACGTTGAACGTCGCGCGGCCTTGGGTCGGCTTGTCGAAGACGTTCTTTGCCGTGTAATGCGCCTGGGTCGTTTCGCCGATCTTGATCTTGACGTCGCGCGCGACCGGCTGGAACTGCCAGGGCAATCCACCCGAAATATTGGCGTCGAATCGGATGGTGACCTCACGATCGAGGATCTTGTCGGAATACTGCTCCACGCGCTGGGTCGTGCCGCCATAACCGGTGACCTGGCAGAACATCGCGTAGAGCGGCACAGCGGCATAGGCCATGCCAACCATACCACCGACAAAAGCGATGCACATGCCGGCAACCTTGCGGTTGGAGCTCTGCTTCTTGGCCTCGGCCTCGGTCTCGTTTGTCATGCCATTGCTCATAGCGAGCGGTCCAGGATGGCCGGGCCGAACTTCGCTATCGTGGCGAGATAAAAGATGATGACAAGTGCCGCGAGCGCCAGGCCGATGGCGATGTTGCGGCTGCGCCGCGCTTTCTTCTGCTTGTCAGTGAGCGTGACGAAATTGTTGTCGGACATATCATGCGCCTCCAAGCGCAAAGACACGCTCGATGACGCTGTCAGCCAGATAGGCCGCAAAGATCACGAACAGGTAAAGCAGCGAGTAGCCAAACAGCGCCTTTGCGGGCTTCATCACCCGGTCGCTGTCGGGCATGCGAAGCACCTTCCAGGCATACCAGACAAAGCCGATGCCGAGCGCCAGCGCAACCACGCCGTAGCCGATGGTGGTATAGCCGAGCAGCCAGGGCGCCACGCCAATGGGCGCAAGCAGCAGCGAATAGGCAAATATCTGCCGGCGCGTCGACGCTTCGCCGGCGACGTTCGGCATCATCGGGATGCCGGCGCGCTCATAATCCTGCGACTTGAACAGCGCGAGCGCCCAGAAATGCGGCGGCGTCCACAAGAAGGTGATCAGGAAGAGCACGAAGCTCTCGAAGCTGACCGACCCGGTAATGGCGGCCCAGCCGATCATCGGCGGCAGCGCACCGGCTGCGCCACCAATGACGATGTTCTGTGGCGTCCAGCGCTTGAGCCACATCGTGTAGATGACGGCGTAAAAGAAGATGGTGAAGGCGAGCAGTGCCGCCGACAGCCAGTTGATGAGGACGCCGAGCGTCATCACCGAAAGGACCGACAGCACCAGACCGAAGGTCAGCGCCTCATGCGGCGTCACCTTGCCTGAAGGCACCGGCCGGTTGGCGGTGCGCGTCATGACGGCGTCGATGTCGGCGTCGTACCACATGTTGAGGGCACCCGAAGCGCCGGCACCTATGGCGATCGCTAGGATCGCAACGACGGCGAGTAACGGGTTGATGGTCTCGGGCGCGGCAACCATGCCGACAAAGGCAGTAAAGACCACCAGTGACATCACACGCGGCTTCAGCAGGGCGAAGAAATCGCCAGCCGTCGCCTCCGACATGCGGATGGTTTGGTCTTCAAACCGGTTGTGGACAAGGGCCATGCGTACTTACGTCCAGTCGTTCCGTTTGGCCGAAACCGCCGGTCTGGCCGGCGGCCTCGTAGTTCAGTCAGCGACTTACTTGATCTTCGGAAGCTGTTCCCACTGATGGAAGGGCGGCGGCGAAGGCAGCTGCCATTCGAGCGTGGTCGCACCCTCGCCCCAGGGATTGGCACCAGCGACGCGCTTCTTGGAGAAGGCTTCGAAGACGCCGAACAGGAAGATCAGCACGCCGACGGCGGAGATATAGGAGCCGTAGGACGACACCATGTTCCAGCCGGCGAACGCATCGGGATAGTCGATGTAGCGGCGCGGCATACCGGCAAGGCCAAGGAAATGCTGCGGGAAGAAGACCAGGTTCACGCCCACGAACGTCACCCAGAAGTGGGTGTTGGCGATCGCCGACGAGTACATGTAGCCAGTCATCTTCGGGAACCAGTAGTACCAGGCCGCGAAGATCGCGAACACGGCACCCAGCGACAGCACGTAGTGGAAGTGCGCGACGACGTAGTAGGTGTCGTGCAGCGAACGGTCGAGACCGGCGTTGGCCAGCTGCACGCCGGTGACGCCACCGACGGTGAACAGGAAGATGAAGCCGATCGCCCAGATCATCGGGGTCTTCATCGAGATCGAACCGCCCCACATSGTSGCGATCCASGAGAAGATCTTCACGCCCGTCGGMACSGCGATGACCATCGTGGCGAAGACGAAGTAGCGCTGCGTGTCGAGCGACAGGCCGGTGGTGTACATGTGGTGMGCCCACACGACGAAGCCGACSRCRCCRATGGCGACCATSGCGTAGGCCATGCCGAGGTARCCGAAGAYCGGCTTCTTSGAGAAGGTCGACACGAYGTGGCTGAYGATGCCRAAGSCCGGCAGGATCAGAATGTACACTTCCGGGTGACCGAAGAACCAGAACAGGTGCTGGAACAGGATCGGATCGCCGCCGCCTTCAGGCGCGAAGAAGGTCGTGCCGAAGTTGCGGTCGGTCAGAAGCATGGTGATGCCACCTGCCAGAACCGGCAGCGAAAGCAGCAGCAGGAAGGCSGTSAYCAGCAYCGACCAGRCRAASAGCGGCATCTTGTGCAGCGTCATGCCCGGRGCGCGCATGTTGAAGATSGTSGTGATGAAGTTGATCGCACCCAGGATCGACGACGCACCAGCGATGTGCAGCGACAGGATCGCGAGATCCATCGCAGGACCAGGCTGACCCGAGGTCGACAGCGGCGGATAGATCGTCCAGCCACCACCCACGCCATGGGCGCCAGGAGCGCTCGGCATGAATGCCGACAGGATCAGCAGGATGAAGGCCGGCGGAAGCAGCCAGAACGAGATGTTGTTCATGCGCGGGAACGCCATGTCAGGCGCGCCGATCATGATCGGAACCATCCAGTTGGCAAAACCGCCGATCAGCGCGGGCATGACCATGAAGAAGATCATGACCAGGCCGTGCGCCGTGGTGAAGGCATTATACATGCTCTTGCCGGCGTCGACCGCGGCATCGCCGTTGACGCCATAGACCATCTCGGCCAGGCCGCTGAAGATCTGAACGCCTGGCTCAGCGAGCTCCCAGCGCATCATCACCGACAAGAAGCCACCCACGATACCCGCGAAAATCGCGAAGATCAGGTACATCGTACCGATATCTTTGTGGTTGGTCGAATACACCCACCGAACCCAGCCCGTCGGCCTGTGGTCGTGATGGTCGTGAGCTGCAGCGCCTGCCATGTTCCGCTCCGTTCCCTGATCTTATCTACCGCGGCTCAGTTGCCGGCGGCCGCAACCTTGGCCGCACCATCCGTCGCAGCCATCAGCGCCTTGTTGGCACCTGGCAGGTCGGACTTCGCAGCAGCAAGCCACGTGTTGTATTGTGCGTCGGAGACGACGCGAATTGCGATCGGCATGTAGGCGTGATCCTTGCCGCAAAGCTCGGAGCACTGGCCGTAATAGAGGCCTTCCTTGTCAGCCTTGAACCAGATCTCGTTGATGCGACCCGGCACCGCGTCCGTCTTGATGCCGAAAGCCGGCATGGCGAAGGCGTGGATGACGTCGCTAGCGGTGACCAGGACGCGAACCATGGTGCTGACGGGAACGACAATCTCGTTGTCGACGGCGAGAAGACGCGGATAGGCCGCCTTGTCTTCCTTGCCGGCAGCGGCGCGATCACCTTCGGCGAGCATCGCCGAGTTGAAGGAAAGCGGCTCGGCGTTCTGGTACTCGTAGTCCCAGTTCCACTGGTTTGCGGTCGCCTTGATCGTCAGCTTTGCCTCTTCCGGCGGCGAGTACTGCGCGGTCAGAAGCTGGAAGGACGGGATCGCCAAAAACAGCAGAATCACAACCGGACCGACGGTCCAGATGACCTCGATCAGCGTGTTGTGGCTGGTACGTGACGGAACTGGGTTGGCGCTCGCCCGGAACCGCCAGATGCAATAGGCCAAGAGCGCGAGCACGAAGAGCGTGATCGGGATGATGAACCAAAGCGTGTAGCGCTCGAACCAGGTGATCTGTTCCATGATACCGGTCGCGGCCGGCTGGAAGGTAGTCTGCCAAGGCGTCGGCTGTGCCGCATAGGCCGCGACGCTGGCAAGGGTAGCAGTCGCCGCGACGGCGCTAGCAAAGATCTTTCTCATCGCCCTCTGTATCTCCCATTTCCATGCGGGCGTAGCCGCAAGGACATCCTGCCGCTCCGGGACGGGAATCCCAGAGACGTTCGGAGGTTCAAACCATACTCTCTTTCCAACCGCAAGGAAGCAGAGGCGTAACCCATGCGGCATTTTTGCGCGCAGGCACAGAGGCTGGCGCCGCGACGCGTTTGGCGCTAGTTGAAGAACGCGCAGGCGGAGCGGCTATTCGCCCGCTTTGTGCTGCCATGCCCTGGAAAGGCGTCGCAATTCGGGCCAAATTGGGCTCGAATGTCTGGAAAACCTTAGATTGCGGGATGGCGATGGCGCTGTCTTGTTATTTACTTGCTGCCTGCACGACCTAAATTGTCGTGATTCGCAATGGAGCCGTGATGAAGTCTGGGCTGTTTAAAACCTTGGCGAAGGTGTTGGTCGCCGCTGCCTGCGTGGTTCCCATGCAGGCCGGCGCGCAGCAAAGCGGCACGGTAAAGTCCACCCATGGCGCCTGGTCGATCATCTGCGACACGCCCGCGGGTGCCACCAACGAACAATGCGTGATGATGCAAAACGTCATCGCCGAAGACCGCCCGGAGATGGGGCTGTCGGTGGTTATCCTGCGCACCGCCGACAACAAGGCCGAGATCCTGCGCGTGCTCGCCCCGCTTGGCGTGCTCCTGCCCAACGGCCTCGGCCTCAATGTCGACCAGAAGGACATCGGCCGCGCTTATTTCGTGCGCTGCTTCCAGGACGGCTGCTATGCCGAGGTGATCCTCGACAAGACACTGCTCGACACGCTGAAAACAGGCAAATCGGCCACCTTCATCGTCTTCCAGACCCCCGAAGAAGGCATCGGCATCCCAGTCGACCTTAACGGCTTTGGCGAAGGTTTCGCCGCGCTGCCGTAAGCGTTTGGCGCCGGAGACATTGTCCGGAGCCCTCGCGTCGCCTACATCGGGGTGAACACATTCACCTTGCATATGAGGCGACGCGCCATGACCAGCCTTCTCAGCCAGTTCGACATATCAGAAGACCGCGTACGCCAGATCGTCGCCGAGACGATCGAGGGCGCCGACGACGGCGAATTGTTCCTCGAATATAGCGAGGGCGAAGCGCTGATGTTCGACAATGGCCGGCTGAAGACGGCCAGCTTCAACACCGACCAGGGTTTTGGCCTGCGCTCCGTTGCCGGCGAGGCAACCGGCTATGCGCATTCGAGCGACCTCTCGGAGTCGGCGTTGCTGCGTGCCGCCGACGCGGTCTCCGCAGTCAAAGGCGGCTATTCCGGCACGCTTGCCGCAGCCCCCGCACGCACCAACTCTCATCTCTATGGCGAGGAAAACCCGATTTCCTCGCCCTCTTTCGAGGCCAAGTCCAAGCTGTTGCAGGAAATTGACTCGTGGCTGCGCGACAAGGATCCGCGCGTCCGCCAGGTCACGGCATCGCTTGCCGCTTCGTGGCAGCATGTCGAGATCCTGCGCGGCGACGGCCAGGTGGTGCGCGACATCCGCCCGCTGGTGCGCATGAGCATTTCTGTTGTCGTCGGCGACGGCGACCGCCAGGAAAGCGGCTCATACGGCGCGGGCGGACGCAAGAGCTTCGACGAGTTCCTGACCGAGGAAAGCTGGAAGGATGCGGCCGGCCAAGCACTTCGCCAGGCGCTGGTCAATCTGGAGGCCATCCCCGCCCCTGCCGGCACCTTCGACATCGTCTTGTCGAGCGGCTGGCCGGGCGTGATGCTGCATGAGGCCGTCGGCCACGGCCTCGAAGGCGACTTCAACCGCAAAAAGACCTCGGCCTTTGCCGGCCTGCTGGGCCAGCAGGTCGCGGCCAAGGGCGTCACCGTCGTCGATGACGGCACGATCGCCGAACGCCGTGGCTCGCTCACCGTCGATGACGAGGGCACGCCGAGCGGCCGCAACGTGCTGATCGAGGACGGCAAGCTTGTCGGCTACATGCAGGACCGCCAGAACGCGCGGCTGATGGGCATGAAGGCGACCGGCAACGGCCGCCGCGAATCCTATGCGCACCAGCCGATGCCGCGCATGACCAACACCTACATGACCTCAGGCGACATGACGCCGGAAGAGATCATCGCTTCGGTCAAGAACGGCATCTATGCCGTATCCTTCGGTGGCGGTCAGGTCGACATCACCTCGGGCAAGTTCGTATTCGGCTGCACCGAAGCCTACATGATCGAGGACGGCAAGGTGACCCAGCCGATCAAGGGCGCGATGCTGATCGGCAACGGCCCGGACGCGATGCACCGGGTCTCGATGGTCGGCAACGACATGAAGCTCGACACCGGCATCGGCATGTGCGGCAAGGCCGGCCAGGGCGTGCCTGTCGGCGTCGGCCAGCCGCATCTCAGGATGAACCAGATGACGGTCGGCGGCACGCGGGTTTAAGGTCGGCAAGGCGCGCTGGGCGCGCCTTCACCGCCTCTTTTTCGGCTTTTCCAGCAGGGCTACGGCCTCGACATGATGCGACCAGAGGAACTGGTCGATCGGCGTCACAGCCTTTAGCGTATAACCGCCGTCGATGAGAATGCGCAGGTCCCGTGCGAGCGTCGCCGGATTGCAGGAGACGGCGGCCACCATCGGCACGTCCGAGCGGGCAATCTGCTTGCACTGATCCTCGGCACCGGCGCGCGGCGGATCGAAGACGATGCCGTCAAAAGCGTTCAGCTCCTTGAAGGTCAGCGGACGCCGGTCGAGGTCGCGGCGCTCGACTGTGACGCGCTTCAAGCCATTGGCGAAGCGGAAGCCGCGATCGAGCGCTGCCAATGCCGGCGCGTCGCCCTCCACCGCGTGAACCTCGGAGTTAGCCGCGAGCCTGAGCGCGAAGGTGCCGCAGCCCGAATAGAGGTCGGCGACCTTCTTGGCCTTGCGCATATGGCCGGTCACGAGTGCCGCCATCGCACCCTCGGCCTCGCCCACTGCCTGGACGAATGCGCCCGGCGGCGGCGTCACTGTCGCTGCACCAAAGGTCAGCATCGGCTTGACCGGCTCGACGATGATCTCACCGTCGATGGAGAGCCTTGCGATCTTGGACTTGATGACAAAATCGGTCGCGGCACGGCGGATCGCTTCGGTCGGCTTACCGCAATCGGCAGCCGCCACGTCGAAACCGGATTCAGTCGCGGTGATCAGGAACCTGAAGGGCTTCGACGTATTGGCGATGATGCCGGCCAGGTGACGCAGGACAGCACTCGCCTCGACGATTTCCGGCAGAAGGACGGGGCATTCCTCGATGTCGACGAGGGTATGGGAAAACGCCTGGTTGTAGCCGAGATGCAGTCCGGTTTCGGTGTTGCGTGCTGTAAAGGCCGCGCGGCGCCGGCTATGCGGCGGACAGGCAATCAGATCGCCAACCGGGACCTCGATACCCCTCGCCTTCAGCGCCTGGACCACAAGGCCGCGCTTCCAGTCGCGATAGGCGCTGTCTTCAAGATGCTGGATCGCGCAGCCGCCGCATTCGGTGAAATGGCGACAAGCGGGCTCGATTCGTTGAGGTGACGGCTCGATGATCGCGAGCAGCTGCGCGCGGTCCTTCTCGCGCGCTGCGGTCACCGTCTCCCCAGGCAGCGCGAACGGGATGAAGATGTGCCCGCCATTGGCATCGACGACGCCGTCGCCATGCGCGCCCAGCCGCGCAATCTCGAAACGAGTCGTCATTGGTCTTTCACTCCACCGAGCAGATATTCGCGGTTGCCGTCACCGCCTTCGAGCGGCGAGGCGCAGATACCGAGCGCGCGCCAGCCCGGAATGGCGTCGAGCCACAGTCGCAATTCTTCAGCCATGCGCGGCCCATCTTCAGTATTCTTGAGCAGCCCGCCCTTGCCGATCGCCTCGCGCCCGGCTTCGAACTGCGGCTTGACCAGAAAGACGCCCTTGGCGCCTGTAGCTGCCAGATCGAGCGCATTGGGCAAGGCCAGGCGCAACGAAATGAAACTGACATCCGAAACCAGGAAATCAGGCTGCCGACCGCCAAGATCATCTGATGTCAGATTGCGGGCGTTGAGCCCTTCCAGGCACGTCACGCGCGGATCGCCCCGCAGCATCGGGTGCATCTGGCCATGACCGACGTCGATCGCCACGACCTGGGTTGCGCCGCGTTCCAACAGCACTTGGGTGAAACCACCGGTCGATGCGCCAACATCAAGCGCCTGGCTGCCTGCAGGATCGAAACCGAAATGGTCGAGCGCGGCAATCAGCTTGAGCGCCGCCCGGGAGACATAGGCCTGGGCCGGATCATTAACGTCGATGACCACGTCGGCGGCTACGGTCTGTCCGGGCTTCTTGGCCAATTGGCCATCAACTGCTACAGCACCGCGTGCCACCGCATCGCGGGCGCGCGAGCGGCTCGCAAACAAACCGCGGCCGACGAGCAATTCGTCGAGCCGCAGGCTGGTCCCGGAGCGCTGCGCGTCCGATTGGACGCGCAAAGGGGCTCCAACGTCTTGTATCTGCGCATCGTGCTTTCCGGAAATCGATTTCGATTTCCGGGCCGATGCGCGGGCTTGCCTTGAGATTTCCATGGCTTTCAATGGCGAATGCGCGCCTGCAAGGCAAGCGCTCACTCGAAATGCTCAGGCGCGGACGGCGTGGGCCGACTTGCCGAGCGCTGCGAAGACGGCTCGCACGATGCCGCCTGAATCAAGGCCGGCATCGACATACATCTTGTCGGGATTGGCGTGGTCGACGAAGCTGTCGGGCAGCGTCAGCGCACGCACCTTGAGGCCGTTGTCGAGCAGACCGTTGCGGGCGAGGAAATCGAGCACCTGGCTGGTGAAGCCGCCGACCGAGCCTTCCTCGACCATGACCAGCACCTCATGCGAGCGCGCCAGGCGGCGGATCAGATCCTCGTCCAGCGGCTTGGCGAAGCGCGCGTCGGCGACAGTTGTCGACAGGCCGGCAGCACCGAGTTCCTCGGCGGCGAGCAGGCATTCCTTGAGGCGCGTACCGAACGACAGCAGTGCGACCTTGGTGCCTTCCTTGACCACCCTGCCCTTGCCGATCTCCAGCACCGAGCCGCGCTCGGGCATGTCGACACCGACGCCGTTGCCCCGGGGATAACGGAACGAGATCGGGCCTTCGTCATATTCGGCGGCCGTGCGCACCATGTGGCGCAACTCCGCCTCATCGGCGGCTGCCATGACGACGAAGTCAGGCAGCGAGGCGAGATAGGTCGTATCGAAGGCGCCGCAATGGGTCGGCCCATCCGCGCCGACAAACCCGGCTCGGTCGATCGGGAAACGAACCGGCAGCTTCTGGAKGGCGACRTCRTGCACGACCTGGTCGTAGSCGCGCTGCAGGAAGGTCGAGTAGATCGCAACAAACGGCTTGTAGCCTTCCGTGGCCAGGCCTGCGGCAAACGTCACCGCATGCTGCTCGGCGATGCCAACATCGAATGTGCGTGACGGAAACGCTTCGCCGAAAAGATCAAGGCCGGTGCCCGAAGGCATGGCGGCAGTGACGGCGACGATCTTGTCGTCGGCGCGCGCTTCCTGGAGCAGGCTTTCGGCAAACACCTTGGTGTAAGCAGGCGCGTTGGCAGGCGCCTTGGCCTGGGCCCCGGTGATGACGTCGAACTTGTTGACACCATGGTACTTGTCGGAGGCAGCTTCAGCGGGCGCGTAGCCCTTGCCCTTCTGGGTCACGACATGGATCAGCACCGGGCCGGTGCCATTGTCACGGACGTTCTTCAGCACCGGAATCAGATGCTCGAGATTGTGGCCATCGATCGGGCCGATGTGGAAAAAGCCCATCTCCTCAAACAGCGTGCCACCGGTGACAAAGCCGCGCGCATGCTCAACGGCACGGGTGATCGCACGGTCGACGCGGCGGCCGAGATATGAGGTCAGCTTCTTGCCGAGCTCGCGCACACCGGCATAGGTGCGGCCAGATGCGAGACGCGCCAGATACGCGCTCATCGCGCCCGCCGGCGGTGCGATCGACATGTCATTGTCGTTGAGGATGACGATCAGGCGCGCGTCGAGCGCACCGGCATTGTTCATCGCTTCATAGGCCATGCCGGCCGACATGGCGCCGTCGCCGATAACGGAAATGACGTTGTTGCGGCCACCGCTGAGGTCGCGCGCGACCGCCATGCCGAGGCCTGCGGAAATCGAGGTTGACGAGTGCGCAGCACCGAAAGGATCGTATTCGCTCTCGGAGCGCTTGGTGAAACCGGAGAGACCGTTCTCCTGGCGCAGCGTGCGGATGCGGTCGCGTCGGCCGGTCAGGATCTTGTGCGGATAGGCCTGGTGGCCGACGTCCCAGATGATGCGGTCGTCAGGCGTGTCGAAGACATAATGCAACGCAACCGTCAGCTCGACCACGCCGAGGCCAGCACCCAGATGGCCACCCGTCTGCGACACCGCGTCGATCAACTCGGCCCGCAACTCGCTGGCCAGTTGCGGCAGCTGGCTCTCATCGAGCGCGCGCAGGTCGGACGGCAGGCGGACCTTGTCCAGAAGGGGCGTTTCAGGTTTTGCGTTCATCACTCAGCACTAACATCAATTAACCTTTGGCAGATACGTCCACGGGCTGCGAAAGTAAATGCGTGGAGGTGACGCGGCTCAGCTTTCAGGCAGCGGAATGAATTCTTCCTCGTCGCCAGGAACGATATCGAAGCGCCCGGTCTTCCATTCGTTCTTGGCCTGCTCGATGCGTTCTTTCGACGAGGAGACGAAATTCCACCAGATGTAGCGCTTGGAACCCAGCGACGCGCCGCCGAACAGCATGAAATGCGCACCGGTCTCAGAGCCAACGACGATCTCGTCGCCGGGCCGAAACACCAAAAGCCGCTCGGGCGGAAAACGGTCGCCCAAAATGTCGAGCTCGCCGTTGAGCGTGTAGATGGCGCGCTCCTCGGCATCGGCAGGGATTTTGATCCTTGCACCGGGCGCGAGCGAAATGTCGGCATAAAGCGTGTCGGACGCCGCCCGCACAGGCGAGCGCAGCCCCTTGAAGTCCCCGATGATGAGGCGACCGGTGGCGCCGTCGGCAGCAAATATCGGCAGGTCGGCGTAGCCAGTATTTTCAAACAGCGGCGCTACCTCTTCCTTGCCGTCAGGCAGGGCCAGCCACGTCTGCAGGCCAGACACCGACATCGGCGCGCCGCGCAGTTCCTCGGGCGTGCGCTCGGAATGCACGATGCCCCTGCCCGCCGTCATCAGGTTCACGTCGCCCGGCGCGATGACCATCTCGGTGCCGAGCGAATCGCGGTGCCTGATCTTGCCGTCAAACAGGTAGGTGACGGTCGCAAGCCCGATATGCGGATGCGGCCTCACATCGAGCGCGTGGCCGGCACGCAGGATCGCCGGGCCCATGCGGTCGAAGAAGATGAACGGCCCGACCAGTCGGCGCTTGGCCGTCGGCAAAGCGCGGCGGACCTGGAAGCCGTCGATGTCCTTGGCGTTGGGGATGACCATCAGTTCGATGGCGTCGCAGGAAAAAGCATCGCCTGGCGTTGGGTCGGGTGCGGGAAAAAAGCTCATGGCCATATCCTAGAGCGCTAGGAGCGCGAATGTCACCAAGCGTAGCACAACACTCAGGCAAACCTCAGAGCCGAGCGTGCCTTCGCCTTGGCGGCTTCTTCCTCGCGATTGCGCGGATGTTGGTGCGTTTCCATCGAGTGCAGCAAGTCGTGCGCTGCATCAGTGATCCTGTCGACCGCGCGGTTGAACGCTTCTTCGTTCTTCTTTGCGGGTTTTGTAGAACCGCTCAGCTTGCGGACAAACTGCAGTGCGGCGTCGCGGATCTCGTCATGCGTTGCCGGCGGATCGAAATTGAACAATGTCTTGATGTTGCGGCACATCGCCTGCTCCCGGGCTTTCCACCAATTGGGCACCTCATAACTGGGCGCAATGTGCCACGAGGTCAAGCTGAGCGCCTGCCGGTGCGAACACGTGTCACCCAAATATCAGGGCGCCCGCGCCAAGGAGAAGCGCGCTGTAGGTTCCCACCATGCCGGGCGCGCTCAACGGCGTCCTTCCCGTCATCATCCCCGCAATGTGCAGGCAACGGCCAACAACCAGCAACCCGGCGATGGCCCACAGCATCGCCACCGGGGTCTGACGATATTCGGCCAGCGCGAGCAGGATCAGGGCAAGCGGCACATATTCGATGAAGTTGCCCTGGGCACGGATGCGCCGCATCAAGGTGGTGTCCTCACTCAGGCCGATCTTAACCCCGACCTTCTTGCGCCGCAGGCTTACCGCAATGCTCATGACGACCAGAGCTACAGCCGCGAGCGCGGCGGTCGTCGACGTTATCGGCAGCATGGCTTTCCCTCCCAACCGGACTTTGCCCGGTCAGCTAATCATTTTTCACTTGCATTTTGCAAGTTAAAATCCATCCTGTGGTGATGACCCAGTTCCGTTCCGCATGCCCCATCGCCTCGGCGCTCGACATCGTCGGCGACAAGTGGTCCCTTGTGATAATTCGATCGATGGTGATGGGCGCGACCAGCTATTCGGATTTCCTGTCAACGCCGGAAAAGATCTCGACCAATATCCTGGCGGAAAGGTTGCGCCGTCTGGAAGACGCCGGCCTCATCGTGCAGGCACAATCACGCCAAGGCGCAACCCGGGGCGCCTATGCGCTGACGGCGAAAGGGGCGGCACTTATTCCCGCCCTGCAAGAGCTTGCCCGCTGGGGTGAAACGCAGCTACCGGACCGCTGGGCAGCACCGGAACGTTTCTATGCGGCACGGCCCGACGATTTTACGGGCCATGGCGGGGGATCAACGGACTGAACGGGATGTCGCTCACTCCGCGTCGAGCGGTTCGGTGCCAACCGGCTTGCCGTCGCGCGACAGGCGAATCTTTTCGACCTTGTCTTCGGCTGCCTTCAACAGGCGGTCGCAATGCGCCTTCAGCGCCTCGCCGCGCTCATAGATCTTGATCGACTGGTCGAGCGGCACGTCGCCGCGCTCAAGATCGTCGACGATCTTTTCCAGTGCGGCCAACGCCTGTTCGAAGCTCATCGCCTTGATTTCGTCATTGGGCTCAGCGGCCATGGTTCATCCTTTCATCAGGCGTGTGACGTGGGCGGCCACCGAAAAGGCCAGCCCGTGAAGATCGTAGCCACCTTCCAGCAGGCTGATAAGGCGATTGCCGGAATGGCTTGCAGCACTATCCATCATTTGGCCGGTCGCCCAGTCAAAATCGGCCTCGGTCAGATTGATCTCGGCCAGCGGGTCGCGGTGATGCGCGTCGAAGCCGGCTGAGATGATGATCAGGTCGGGCGCGAAACGCTCGAGAGCGGGCAAAACGCGCGTGCGGATCGCCTCGCGAAAATGATCGCTGCCGGTGTTCGGCGCGAGCGGCGCGTTGACGATGTTGCCCGCCCCGGTCTCGTTTTTGGCGCCGGTGCCGGGAAACAGCGGCATCTGGTGCGTCGAGCAATAAAGCACTGATGGATCGTCCCAGAAGATGTCCTGGGTGCCGTTGCCGTGATGCACGTCCCAATCGACGATCGCTACCCGCTCGGCACCGTGCTTGCGCTGGGCGTAGCGCGCGGCAATCGCCGCATTGTTGAACAGGCAAAAACCCATCGCCGTGGTCTTTTCGGCGTGATGGCCCGGTGGGCGCGAGGCGACAAAGACGTTGTCGATCTTGCCGGAGAAGACATCATCGACGGCGGCATTTGCAGCACCGATCGCCGTGAGAGCCGCCTGCCAGCTTTTCGGGCTCAGCGTGGTATCGCCGTCGATCGTAGCCAACCCTTCCGTGGGCACCCGCCGGCGGATGTCTTCGACAAATTTCTCGGGATGAACGGAAAGAATCGTCTGCTCGTCTCCCATGGGTGCTTCGGCACGATCGAGCATTTCGAAGGGCTCGTCGTCGAGCGCGCGCTCGATGGCACGCAGCCTGTCGGGACGCTCGGGATGCCCTGGCGTCGTCAGGTGCTCCAGATAGATGGGATGGGAATAGAGCCGGGTGGTCATCACCCCACCTTATCAGCAATGGCCGGCCAAACCATGCAGTACCTGTCAAACCCCTGGGGAAATCGGCTACGTGATGCCGGTGCCGACCGAGGAGAAGTGAAGTTCAATTGGGGGCTGGCCGTTGAGCAGGAGCCCCTCCATGAGCGCTCGGAAAGCCTTCACCGCTTTCTCAGACGTCGCGCCGGGGTCCTCGGAGGTGGCGATCCACTGCGCTGCGTACAGCGAAGCGCCACTGATCAGCCGCGCCATCGCTTCCGGGTCGATATCACGTATGACGCCCTCCTCCTTGAGCGCAGCGAGGTTCTTCGTGATCGCCAGGATACAGGCGTTGGCATTGGGCCATTGCGCCGGATCACCGAGGACTGCCGGGCCGTCGCGCAACACGATGCGCTGAATTTCCGGTTCCAGCGCCATTTCGACATAGGCGATGTTCTCGTCGACGAAGCCCTGCCAGCGGGTCCTGGCCCTGGCGGAGATGGCGCTGAGGCGTAGCGACATTTCATGGTCGATCTGGGCCACGACGGCCTCGAACAGGCCCTTCTTGTCTCCAAAGTGATGGTAGAGCGCGCCACGCGTGAGCCCCGCCTCGGCGGTGAAATCGTCCATCGATGCGTTCGCGTAGCCCATCGTCGCGAATGCCCGCCGCGCGGCAGCAATCAACTTGGCACGTGTTTCAGCAATCATCTCGCTGCGGGGTTTGTGCGCCATCTTCATCGCTCATTCCTTGCCGCGCCGCCTTCACACACGCCGCGTATTTTTCTTCACATACGAAGCGTATGGTAATTGACATACGCGACGTATGCAATTATTTCCTTCACATACGCCGCGTATGTAAGTGGCAGACCCTCAAATTGCCAGGAGTGCTCCGATGCACAATCCTTATGGTGAGATTTTCAGAACCCCGGGAGCCAAAGGCTTCGCAGCGGCCGCCTTCATCGCCCGGTTGCCGATTGCCATGGCCCCCATCGGCATAGTCGCGATGCTGTCTCAGGCGGGTGGTGAATATTGGCTGGCCGGCGCCGTCGCGGCCACGTTCGCCTTGACCAATGCCTTTGCCGCCCCGCAGATTTCTCGCCGGATCGACCGTCTCGGCCAGACTGCCGTGGCCGTACCCACCACGATCATCTCCGTCATCGCCTTTGTCACATTGCTCATTGCAACACGTTATGACTGGCCGGCCTGGACGCTGTTCGTCTCGGCCTTCCTGGCGGCGGCCATGCCAAGCGTGCCAGCGATGGTTCGGGCGCGCTGGACCGAAATCTTCCGCAATCGGCCGGAACTCAACACGGCCTTCGCCTTTGAATCGGTCGCCGACGAAATGGTCTAAATCGCCGGCGCCTCGCTTTCCGTCGGCCTGAGCGTTGCCTTGTTCCCGGAAGCCGGCATGCTGGCCAGCACGCTGTTCCTGGCCCTCGGCATGGCAGCCTTCAT
This sequence comes from Aminobacter sp. P4_D5, assembly GCF_056401815.1. NCBI lineage: Bacteria > Pseudomonadati > Pseudomonadota > Alphaproteobacteria > Hyphomicrobiales > Phyllobacteriaceae > Aminobacter > Aminobacter sp. P4_D5. The sequence goes on from NZ_JBFUIP010000001.1 coordinate 97,057, forward strand.
CCTGCAACGGTCCAGCGAACCCAGGGGCAGGGACCCGGAACGTGCAAGCGGCGGCTCGGCGATCATGTTGCGACCCGTTCAGATCATCACGCTGGCGCTTGTCTTCATCGGTACGATCTTCGCCGCCGCTGAGGTCGCCGCCGTTGCGATCACCAAGGAACTTGGCCAGCCGACCGCCGCCAGCCTCGTCATTGGCGTCTACGCAGCCGGTTCCCTCGTCGTTGGCCTGATTGTTGGCGCATTGAACCCCAAGGCACCGAAACAGCGCCTGCTCGCCATCTCGATCGCCATCGTGGCACTGACCACCTTGCCGTTGCTGGTCGCCGACACGGTGCCGCTGCTCGCACTCGCCATTTTCTTCAGCGGCGTGGCGATCTCGCCGACCTTCATCATGGCCTTCGGCCTGATCGAACGGCGAGTGCCGGAAGACATGCTGACCGAGGGTATCACCTGGGTGATGGCCGGCATGGGCATCGGCATGGCGCTGGGTGCGTTCGTAACTGGTTGGGTGGTCGACAATTTCGGTGCGCAGAACGGCTTCTGGGTATCCGTGGCCGCAGGCACGATTTCCCTTGTGATCGTTCTTCTGGGCCAGAATACGCTTGCGGGCGAACACGAGGTCGAGTTACCGCAGCCCACACCACAAGCCGCGGAATGAGGCCCACTGGATTCCAGGCCTCCCGACAGCACCAATGAGCCGCCGCATCTGGCGGCTACGCCGCCTTCGAAATCTCAGTTATCTCCGTCCCCCGGGTGACTTCCATGCGTAATCCCTATAGCGAAATCTTCAAGGCCCCCGGCGCCAAGGCATTCTCGGCTGCCGGCTTCGTCGCGCGCGTGCCGATGTCCATGGTCACGCTTGGCATTGTGACCATGCTGTCCGAAGCCCGTGGCGAGTACTGGTTGGCCGGCGCCGTCGCCGCCGCTTTTGCCCTTTCCAGTGCCGTCATCGCACCGCAGGTCGCCAGGCTGATCGATCGCTATGGCCAGGTCCGCATCCTGCTGCCGAGTGCTGCCATGGCAGTGATTGCCCTCTCCGGGCTGATGCTCGCGACGCGCTACGACGCGCCCACCTGGGTGCTCTTCGCCTTCGCGATACTCGCAGGCGTAGCGCCGATCATGGGCGCCATGGTGCGCGCGCGCTGGACCGAGATCTATCGCGACACGCCACATCTGCACACGGCCTTCGCATTCGAATCGATCATGGACGAAGTGATATTCATGACCGGCCCGATCGTTGCCATCGGCCTCAGCGTCGGCTTTTTCCCAGAGGCCGGTCCTCTCGTCGCGACCGTGATGCTCGCCGTGGGCAGCCTGCTCTTTGCCGCCCAGCGCTCAACCGAACCGCAGGTGCACGCACAGGACCACGGAGACGGCCAATCCGTGATCTGGCTTGGTCCCGTCCAAATTCTGGTGCTGACCCTGATCGCCATCGGCGCCATCTTCGGCACCGCCGAAGTTACTGCCGTGGCCTTCGCCGAGGCCCAGGGCAACAAGGCCTCGGCAGGCTTTGCGCTTTCCGCCTATGCTGCCGGCTCGCTCGTCGCCGGCCTCGTATTCGGCGCCATGAAGCTCAAGATGCCGCTCGCCCGGCAGCTGCTGATCGCCATCGCGCTCGCCGCCCTGACGACGCTACCGCTGCTGGCAGTTAACAACGTGGCGGTGCTTTCGGTCGTGCTGTTCCTGGCGGGCGTTGCCGTCTCGCCGACCATCATCCTGTCGATGGCACTGATCGAGAAGGTCGTCCCCTCTTCCAAGCTCACCGAGGGCATGACCTGGGCTGTCACCGGCATCAGCATCGGCATGGCCGTAGGCTCGTCGGCCTCAGGCTGGATCATCGATCAAATGGGCGCAAGCAGCGGCTTCATGGTTTCGCTTGTCGCGGGCTTCATCGCGCTGGTGATCACCTTCCTCGGTCAGCGGCCGCTCGTGCGGTCGCTGCGAATTGCCCCCCCTGCAGTGCAGGCGGCGGAATAGGGGATCTGTCCGTCGGCCCCGCGACCGTTTGCTGAGAGGCTCAGACGTGTCGCGGAGCACCGTCCCAGCGTGACGCCTCGCCCGAGCCGAAGGCCTTTTCCTTCAGTTCGCCAAATTTCGACGACGCCTCTTCCAGCCTGCGGTCCCATTCTGGATTGGGCACCTGGCCTTCGATGATCTTGAAATAGACCTGCATCAGCGAGGCGACCGCAAAAGGTTCGATCAGCGCCGATTTGAACGCCCAGGCAAACACGATCGCCAAAACGAAAGCCCAGCCCCCGAGTTCACCCGGCATGAAGTAGAGGATGGCGCCGGCTGGTGCGAGCATCAACAGGAAGATCGCCAGCGACACGCCCCACACGACCAGCGACAGCCAGATGGCATTTTTGACCATGGTCTTGCCGTTTTGGGCATACAGCACAACGCCCTGCCGCGCGCTCTGCCAAGGCGAAGTGCTGCCGATGCGGATATTGTAGCCCAGGATGATCTCGTCGACATAGGTCAGCGACATGCGGATAACGGTGTTGACGAACCTGGCAAGTCCGTTGAGCCCCGGGATTGGCAGGAAGGCGGCAACGCCGCCGACCAGGCCGGTGATCGCGCGGATCACCCCCTTCACCAGCTGATCGAGAACAAACAGGACGCTCGCCTCGCTGAAGCGGGCAGTGACGACCTCGCGGCCATAAGAAATCTGGTCCTGGCCGCCGGGGATTTCGCGCCCGTCGATCAGATGGACCATGACGGCGATGTGGCCGGCCTTGACGATGTAGAGGATATATTCGCGGATCCAGTAGACCGCGATCGAGACCACGCCGAAGCCGGCGATGCCACCCCACAGCGCGAACGATATCGCGCTGTCAAGGTCGGCGGTGGCGTGACCCAAACCGTAGCCGAAGCCGGCGCCCGTCCCCGTCGCCACGATATAGGCAAGCGTGATGCCGAAATAGACGACCATGCGTAGCACGATGAACGGCCAGGTGCGCACCATGATCGCCAGGCTCTGGCCTATGCTGAAATCCCACATCCCCGACTCTCCCCCCAGAGAGAGCAAGAGAATGCGCCGTGGCTAGCGGAAGTCAATCACCTCACAGAGGCGTCGGAGATCAGCGGATTTCAGTCTTGGCGATGCGGATACCAAAACCTTCGAGGCCGACATAGTGGCGCTCGCGCGAGGCGATCAGGTTGATCGAGGAAATGCCGAGGTCCTTGAGGATCTGCGCACCGAGACCGATCTGGCGCCATTCGTCCTCGCGGTGACGCGCCTCTTCGTGGTCTTCGCGTTCCGCTGTCGGGCGGTTGCGGCCGAGATTGGAAACACCGACCGAACCTTCACGCAGGTAGACGATGACGCCTCGGTTGCACTCACCGAAGGTCTTCATGATGTCGCCCAAGCGATTGCTGGTGCCGAACACATCGGTAACCACATCTTCGGTGTGCAGGCGCACCGGCACGTCCTCGCCGTCGCGAATGTCGCCGAAGACGATGGCGAGGTGATGCATGACGTCCCAGGGCAGCGTGTAGGTGATGGCTTTCGCCTTGCCCGCCGGGGTTTCGATGTCGAAGCTGTCGACACGCTGGATCAGCGTCTCCTGGCGCTGGCGATAGGCGATGAGATCGGCGACCGAAACCTGCTTGAGACCGTTTGTCTCGGCAAAGGCAGCGACCTGCGGGCCACGCATGACCGTGCCGTCGTCGTTCACCAGCTCGGAAATGACACCGACCGGCGGCAGACCGGCGAGCTTGCACAGGTCGACGGCGGCCTCGGTATGGCCCGAGCGCATCAAGACACCGCCTTCGCGCGCGATCAGCGGGAAGATATGGCCGGGACGAACGAAATCCGAACCGCCGACATTGCCATTGGCAAGGTTGCGCACGGTCAGCGTGCGGTCCTCGGCGGAGATGCCGGTCGACGTGCCGTGCTTGAAGTCGACGGAAACGGTGAAGGCCGTAGTGTGCGCCGAATCGTTGTCGGCAACCATCGGCGCAAGGTTGAGGCGCCTTGCGTCTTCCTTGAGCATCGGCGTGCAGACGATGCCGGAGGTGTGGCGCACGATGAAGGCCATTTTCTCGGCCGTACAGTGAACGGCGGCAACGATCAGGTCGCCTTCGTTCTCGCGCCCGTCGTCGTCCATCACGACTACGATCTCCCCGCGCTCGAAGGCTCTCAGCGCTTCGACGACTTTCTTCTGATCGTAGGCCATGGCGTTCTCTCTTTCACAGGGGAGTAAGGCAGTAGGGGAATAGGGCAGTATGTGAAACCAGGCGATTGCCCTATTGCCTTATTGCCCTACTCCCCTAACCCCTTCCCGTCTGTCCGCGATGGCGGAGATAGTGGTCGGCGATCGCGCAGGCAACCATTGCCTCGCCGATCGGCACGGCACGGATGCCAACGCACGGATCATGCCGGCCCTTGGTCATCACATCGACATCCTTGCCGTCCTTGTCGATAGACTTGCGCGGCGTCAGGATCGACGAGGTAGGCTTGACGGCGAAACGTGCGATCACGGCCTGTCCTGTCGAGATGCCGCCCAATATACCGCCGGCATGGTTGGACAGGAAGTGTGGCACCCCGTCATTGCCCATGCGCATCTCGTCGGCATTCTCTTCGCCGGTGATCCGCGCGGCCTCAAAACCGTTGCCGATCTCGACGCCCTTGACGGCGTTGATCGACATCAGGTTCGACGCGATGTCCTGGTCAAGCTTGCCGTAGATCGGCGCGCCCAAGCCGGCAGGCACACCCTCGGCGACGATCTCGATCACTGCACCGACAGACGAGCCCGACTTGCGGATGCCGTCGAGATAGTCGGCGAAGACCTGCACTGAACCAGCATCTGGCGTGAAGAACGGGTTTTCGGCACTGCCGATGAAATCCCAGTCCCAGTTGGCCCGGTCGATCGACTTGACGCCCATCGACACCAGCGCGCCGCGCACGACGAGGCCGGGCACGACCTTGCGCGCTATCGCACCTGCCGCCACGCGTGCGGCCGTCTCGCGCGCCGAGGAACGGCCGCCGCCGCGATGATCGCGCAGGCCGTATTTGACGTCGTAGGTGTAGTCGGCATGGCCGGGACGATATTGCCGGGCGATCTCGCCATAGTCCTTGGAACGCTGGTCGACATTTCCGATCAGCATCGAAATCGGCGTGCCGGTCGAGATCAACGTCTCGCCGTCATCGTCCGTGATGATGCCGGACAGCACCTTGACCTCGTCGGGTTCACGGCGCTGGGTGACGAAACGCGACTGGCCCGGCTTGCGCTTGTCGAGTTCGTCCTGGATGTCCTTCAGCGTGAAACGGATGCCGGGCGGGCAGCCGTCGACRACRCAGCCRAKKGCCGGSCCRTGGCTCTCGCCCCAGGTGGTRACGCGRAASAGGTGGCCGAAGSTGTTGTGCGACATGCAAAGGGCCCTTTCCGGCAGGTGCCGGGGTATGGCCGCGTTCTAGCGCATGACCCCGAAAAGTAAAATTCCTTTTCGACAAAGGACGATGCGCCGATTCAACGTGATGGAGCGCACCGGCACGTCCATTGAGCCGCGCAGCGCGTCTTTGGCCATTTTAGCGGTGGTCAAACTGTGATCGGAGCCGATTTAGTTTTGACACATTCGGTTGGTTTCTGCTTCCTTCCGACCGCCCCGTTTGTTTTGCCTCGCGCTTTGCGGGGCGCAGAGAAAAAGAGGACGACAATGCGTACCCTTATTGGCGCCGTTGCCGCCGTGCTCATGATGTCAGGCGCAGCACTGGCCGCCGAAGCCGAAGGTCAGGTCAAGTCGGTCGACAAGGAAAAATCGATCATCACGCTCGACAACGGCAAGACCTACAAGCTGCCGGGCGAGTTCGATGTCGACAACATCAAGCCGGGCATGGAAATCCTGCTGGCCTATGACGTGGTCGAGGGCGAAAACCTGATCACCGACATGGAACTGCCGCAGTAACAGCGAAATTCGCGGCCGCTAGAGCCATTCCAGGCGGCCGTTTTCCACTTTCAGCACGCGGTCTTGGGGGATCTCCAGGGCCGCGGCTTTGTTTTTGGGCAGGTCTTCGACAAGCCTGAAGATCGCGCGCAAGACACCGCCATGGGTCACGCAGACCGTCGGTCGCGCAACCTCCGCCAGCCAGGGACGAATACGGCGGGTGAGCATTTCATAGCTCTCCGCATCCTCGCCCGGCGGCACGAAATCCCACTTGTCCAGTTGCCGCGCAGCGCTCACGCCTGGTTTGCGGGCTTCGAGTTCGGCGAAGGTGAAGCCCTGCCAGTCGCCGAAATTCACTTCGATGAGCCGCGAGTCAGTGCGATAGGCCAAGGGATCGAGCCCCATCGCAATTCGCACGCGCTGCATCGTCTCGCGGGTACGCCGCATCGGGCTTGCCACGAAATCGAAAGCCTCGGGATTGGGAACAAGTTCGGCTAGCCTACGACCATTACGGTCGGCCTGCTCGCGCCCGAGAGCATTGATGTCGATGTCGGCCTGGCCCTGCAGACGCTGCTCAGCGTTCCAGGGCGTCTGGCCATGGCGCACGAAATAGATGAGCGGGGTCATGTCGAACCGGGTCGGAGGTCAGTCCTTCACGGCTGCGATATCGGGCGCATCGACAGCCTTCATGCCAACGACATGGTAGYCGGAATCGACGTGATGCACTTCGCCGGTGACGCCGCGCGACAGATGCGACAGAAAATAGAGCCCGGCGTCGCCAACCTCCTCGATCGAAACGGTACGGCGCAGCGGCGCGTTGTATTCGTTCCACTTCAAGATGTAGCGGAAGTCGTCGATGCCAGACGCAGCAAGCGTCTTGATCGGGCCGGCAGAGATGGCGTTGACGCGGATGTTCTTGGGGCCGAGGTCAACGGCGAGATATTTGACGCTGGCCTCAAGCGCTGCCTTGGCGACGCCCATGACGTTGTAGTTCGGCATCACCTTTTCGGCGCCGTAATAGGTCATGGTCAAAAGCGAACCGCCATCGGTCATCAGCTTCTCGGCGCGCTGGGCGACTGCCGTGAAGGAATAGACCGAGATGTCCATGGTGCGCAGGAAGTTGCCGTGGCTGGTGTCGACGTAGCGGCCAGTCAGCTCATCCTTGTCGGAGAAGCCGATGGCGTGGACGACGAAGTCGAGCTTGCCCCACTTCTTTTCCAGCGTCTCGAAGCAGGCGTCGACGGTTGCCATGTCGGTGACGTCGCAATGGCCGCAGACAAAAGCGCCGATTTCGGCGGCCAGCGGCTCGACGCGCTTCTTCAGCGCATCGCCCTGATAGGTAAACGCCAATTCCGCGCCCTGGTCGGCGCAAGCCTTGGCAATGCCCCAGGCAATGGATCTGTTGTTGGCGACGCCAAGAATAAGGCCGCGCTTGCCGGCCATCAGGCCCTGTCCACCCGCCATGTGAGCGCACTCCAATGCATGATTTGTTTGGGAGAGCCTATCGCATAGGCAATCTGCACCTTCAAGCGTTCATACGCCGACATACTGCGGCCGGCGACATCGCGCCGGCCCGCTTTCAGCCGTTGGACTTGCGCATCAGCTCTTCAAGTGCCGCATCGCCGCCTTCAGGCAGCATCACGCGGACATGAGCATACATGTCGCCGTGGCCGCCCGCTTTTTCAGGCAGACCGCGCCCCTTGATGCGCAAGACCTTGTCCGAACTCGACCAGGCCGGCACCTTGACGGCAATGCGCCCGGTCGGCGTTTCCACGGCAAGCTTGGCGCCGAGCACAGCATCGTGAAGCTGAACCGGCAGGTCGGCATGCAGGTCCCGGCCCTCTACACGGTAGCGCGGATGGCGGCGGAACCTGATCTTGACCAGTGCGTCACCGGCACCACCAAAGCCCTGCTCGCCCTGGCCCTTGAGCCTGATCGTCTGGCCGTCCTCGACATATTCCGGCAGCTTGACCGCCAGCTTGCGGCCATCGGGGAACATGGCGGTGACCTTTGGCGCGGTCGCCGCTTCCTCGATGGTCACATCGAGCGTGACATTGACGTCGGCGCCCGGCTGGGCGCGTTGCCCGCCCCCCATGCCTGCGCCGGCACCGGCACCAGCACCGCGCTGGCTGAAGGAATCGCCGAAAATCTGGCTGAATATGTCACCGGCATCGAACGATTGGCCGCCCGGGCCACCGGAGCGGAATTCGAATCGCGAGCCGCCAGGTCCTGCCTGCTGTCGGCGGAACCCGCTATAGGGATCGCCACCCGCAGCGCCTTCAAAGCCATGGAAGCGCTGCTTGCCCTCGGCGTCGATCTCGCCGCTGTCGAAGGCTGCCTTCTTCTTCTCGTCGCCGAGTATCTCGTAGGCTTGGTTGGCCGCGGAAAAGCGTTCCTTCGCCTTCGGATCGTCAGGGTTCTGATCCGGGTGATGCTTCTTGGCGAGTTTGCGGTAAGCCGCTTTTATGTCCTTGGCCGAGGCGTTCTTGGCAACGCCCAGCACCTCATAGGGGTCGCGCATGTCTCATTCCATAAACAGAGAAAAGGGTTGGTTCCCCCCTATATGCGCTTGGCTAGGAAGAAATTCCAGAGGCGGAAGTACCTTGATCGTCAGACAGGTTCGAATGCCAGCATCTGCCAGGCACCTGCACCGGCAGCACAAACTTCGCCCTTGAACAGCCTGACGCCATCAAAGCTTTCGCGCGAAACAGCGAACTCCCGACACAACACGCCGCGCTCGGTGCTCTCCACGAGCGCGCTGATGGCGCCGCGCGAACCGGTATCGGCATTGGCCCAGGGAATTGCCTGCCCCTTCAGCTCGGCGACGTCGACGGACGAAACCGCATTGCGGATCGTTGTCTCATCGGCCAGCCGATTCGCATCGGTGGTACGGTTCACGTCGTCGGGGATCTTGCTGGTCACCAGGCTGCGATCCACCTCCGCCTTATCCAGGCTGAAGCCACCAGCACCACAGGCGCTGATCGTCGTCAGGCTAAGCAGCAGCACCACCTTGAAGGATCGGAACCCGAATTGTGGGAGGCAATGGCCCTCAAAGGCTTGCGCGAAGCGCGACAATAGGCATTCTCCCGGTCGGATATGGCAAGTCGAGTAAAAGCTATGACGGACACAGAGTTAACAAGCAGTGACTTCACGCAGAGCGCGGAGCCTTTCTGGCTTTTTGCCACGTGGCTCAAGGATGCGACGGCCAGTGAGCCGAACGATCCCACCGCGCTGGCGCTCGCCACCGTTGACACCGATGGGTTGCCTGACGTGCGCATGGTGCTGCTCAAGGGTTTCGACGAACACGGCTTTGTCTTCTACACCAATTTCGAAAGCGCCAAGGGCCGCGAGATCCTGGCGACAATGAAGGCGGCCATGTGCTTCCACTGGAAGTCGCTGCGCCGCCAGGTGCGGGTGCGCGGTCCTGTGGAAATCGTCACCGACGCCGAGGCCGACGAGTATTTCGCCACCCGCCCGCGCGGTAGCCGCATCGGCGCCTGGGCCTCGAAACAGTCACGCCCGCTTGAAAGCCGATTCGCGCTGGAAAAGGCGGTGGCTGAATACACCGCCCGCCACGCCATCGGCGAAATCCCGCGCCCGCCGCACTGGTCAGGCTTCCGCATCGTGCCGAGCCAGATCGAATTCTGGCACGACCGCCCGTTCCGGCTGCACGACCGTGTCGTCTTCAGCCGCAACGAAGAAGGCGGTTGGGACAAGGACCGGCTCTATCCGTAAGGACAAGAGGAGCCATCGCGGCGGCTCGTTGCCGCCGCCTACGATGCAGCGGGGTGCTTGGTCGCAAGTCCCGCAAGGCGGAAGTAGTCGCAATCCGCAAGGTTCGGCAGCGTCAGCAACTCTGCGGGCGCGAACCATTTGATCTCGGTGTGCTCGTCGCAGATGTTTTCAGGCATACCGTCGGTCCACGCGGTAACCGCGTAGATATGATGCACGGCATCACCGTAGAGATCGGGTCGGCGCTCGGGAACGCATTCCAGCCACAGGAACTCCGTCGGCGTCACGCCTATTTCCTCACGCACCTCACGCTTCATGGCTTCATCGAGCGTTTCGCCTGCTTCAACCCGGCCACCGATCGAATCCCAGTGGTCGGGCCATGCCTTCTTCCAGGGTGCACGTAGCCCGAGCAAAACCTGCCCGTGCTGGTTCACAAGAAGCGCACCGACCGTCACCACCGGATTTGTCATCGCGCCGCCTCGTTCACCGGTGCCATCAGCCCTTTTTGCGCGACATGAAGGCGACGAGTGCGGCTTTCGCTTCGTCAGACTTGAGCCGGGCACGGAAATGCGCGCCCTCTTCATTGATGCGTTCAACAAGCGCCGAGCGGTCGCCACGCATCAGGTCGCGGGCGATCTTCAGCGCTTGCGGCGGCTTGGCTGCGATCTCGCGGGCAGCGGCAAGTGTTGCCGCCTCCAGCTCATCTTCGGCGACAACCTTGTAGATCAGCCCCGATGCCTGCGCGCGCTCGGCCGAAAAACCCTCGCCGAGCCCGAGCAAAGCAAAGGCGCCCTGGTAGCCAAGCACCTGCGGCGCAAGCAGGCTGGAGCCCGCCTCTGGCACCAGGCCGAGATCGACGAAGGGCGTGCGGAACACCGTGCGCGGGGTGGCGAAGGTCAGGTCGCAATGCAGGTTGATGGTCGTGCCGATGCCAACGGCGATGCCGTCGACACCCGAGATGACAGGCTTTTCGGTCTTGGCGATCGCCAGCAGGAAATCCCACACCTCGCCGCCGCCTTCGCCGCCGGTCGCGATCACCATGAAATCGGCAAGGTCGTTGCCGGACGAAAACGCGCCGGGCACGCCAAGGAAGACATGGCAGCGCACGGCCGGATCGGCATCGCCTGCGGCAAGTGCTGCCGCCATCTCGGCATACATCGCGCGCGTGATGGCGTTTTTCTTGTCCGGACGGTTCATCCGGATGATCTGCACGGCGTCCTGCCGCTCGATGAGAATGTGGTCGCTCACTTCAGTCTCGTCCTCGTCCCAGATGTCACGCCGAAATCAGCGCCGTGGCGGCAGCGGCAAGGCTGCCCGCGCCACCGGTGATGCGATCCTTCAGTGCCCCCGTCTCGCCAAGCAGGTTTTCGGCAAAGAACCGGCAAAGGGCGATGCGGTTCTGATCGCCGTTGGCAAGGGCAGCGCGCGCCAGATAGGCGCCACCGGCCACCAGCGCGAACAGCCTGAGATATGGCGTAGCGCCGGCCAGGGCATCGTCCGTTCGGCCGTCGCTGAGCTTGATTTGCAGATCGCGCGTAGCGTCCTGCAGATCGTCCAGCGCCTGATCGAGATTGAGCGCGGTGCGGCCATAGGCTTCGCTATTCATCGCAGCCACCGCGATGCCAATACCATCCAGCTCCCTGATGTAGCCGAATACATGCTCGCCGCCGCCGAGCGGCAGCTTGCGGGTCACCAGGTCGATCGCCTGGATGCCGTTGGTGCCTTCATAGATCGGAGCGATGCGGGCGTCGCGCAGAAGGGCCGCGGCACCGGTCTCTTCGATGAAACCCATGCCGCCATGGATTTGCACGCCGAGCGAAGCGACGTCGACACCGACATCGGTGGCAAAGGCTTTCGCGACCGGCGTCAAAAGATTGGCACGGTCCTGCCAATGCGCCTTGTCCGCACCCTCCGAAACCCGAGCCATGTCGATGGCGTGCGCACAGGAATAGGCAAGGGCACGCGCGGTTTGTGTCAGCGCCTTCATGGTCAGCAGATTCCGCTGCACATCGGGATGATGGACGATGGGCGCCATGCCCTCGCCCTTGTAGGACGACGCCTTGCCCTGGCGCCGGTCGTTGGCATAGGCGAGCGCCTTTTGGAACGCGGTCTCGGCAATGGCCACGCCCTGGATACCGACCAGCAAGCGGGCATTGTTCATCATGGTGAACATGCAGGCGAGCCCGCGATGTTCCTCACCAATGAGCCAGCCAACGGCGCCCGGCTCGCGGTCCTTGGCAAAACCATCGCCATAAATCATCGTGCAGGTTGGCGAAGCATGGATGCCGAGCTTCTCCTCGAGGCCCGAGCAGAACACGTCGTTGCGCTCACCCGGCGTGCCGTCCTCGTTGAGCAGGAATTTCGGCACCAAAAACAGCGAGATGCCGCGCGTGCCTGCTGGCGCATCGGGCAACCGCGCCAGCACCAGATGAACGATATTGTCGGTAAAATCGTGCTCGCCATAGGTGATGAAAATCTTCTGGCCGAAGATGCGGTAGGTGCCGTCGTCGGCCCGTTCGGCGCGCGTCCGCAGGGCCGCAAGGTCCGAACCGGCCTGCGGCTCGGTCAGGTTCATGGTGCCCATCCACTCGCCGGAGACGAGCTTGGCGAGATAGGCCGCCTTCAGCTCCTCGGAGGCATGCTTTTCCAGCGCCTCGACCGCACCCATGCTCAAGGTCGGACCGATGCCAAAGGCCATCGAGGCGGAGTTCCACATTTCAAGGGCTGCGACCCCCATCATGGTCGGCAGGCCTTGCCCGCCATATTCCTCGGGACCGTTCAGGCTGTTCCAACCGCCTTCAGTCCAATGCTTGTACAGATCCTTCCAGCCGGGAGGCATGGTCACCGCAGCGTCCTTGAGCCTGGCGCCGGTGCGGTCGCCGACCTTGTAGAGCGGTGCCACCTCCTCGGTGGCGAAACGCCCGGCCTCGCCCAGGATGGCGTCGATCAGGTCCTCGCTGAGGTCGCCGAAGGTGCCGGCGTCGAGCGCGGCCTTCAGGCCCGCGACATGCTTCAGCGCAAAGGCTATTTCTTCCACCGGGGCGCGATACATGACGCTTCCTCCTGCCTGTCCTGATGAACTGCTGTCGCGGCCTCACCACCGCCTGCCACGCACACTAGCCGTCTTCCTTCAACGAGGGGAAGTGACTTTTGACGTAAACGTCAAGTTTTTGGCCGCACTTTGCACCAAAGTCTCAGGTGGGTAGAAGTCGCGAAATCGAAGAGGATGACCATGCTCGCCCGGCCCGACGCCTATAGCTGCATCGAATGCGGCCTGCCCTACCGTTCCGAAGGCTTCTGGTATCACGGCGGTAAGATCGAGGACGGCGCGGCCTACTGGACGGATCGCGGCATCCTGTGTTCGCCGAAATGCTCGCTCGCGCACCATCGCAAACGCGCGGCCGAAGGCACGCTGCCGACCACGCCCGCGCCTGATCCGTTTGAGTGACACCCCGTCACTGTCGCTTTCAACCTAGGGACGGTGGAGCTTCATCAGTATTTCCTTAACCATGGCGGTCCACCATCGGTTCGTCACCGAGGATCGCCTTTGAGGGGACTGGCGTCTAAGCTTCACCGACTTGCGCTCGCTGCGCTCACCGCCGCGTGGACATTCCACCTTCCAGTCGTCTCCCATGCCTCCGACTTCTCCGAACCGTGGAAGAAGGTCGACCGCGCGCTGGTCATCGACGCCTACGAATACAACTCCATCGACTGGCAGAAGCTGTCGGGCGACAAGCGCATCGTCGGCTTCATCAACAAGGCCTCGGACGGCCTGCCGCCGCCCTATTCCTGCTCCGGCGAGGAAACAGCCTACAAGCTGTGCAAGGCACTTTGGAAACGCCATGCGGTGGCCCGCGAGTTGTTCCACACGCGCAAGGTGGTCGCCAAGGCGCTTGGCCTCAAATGGGGCGCCTACCACCTCGCCCGTCCCGGCAATCCGATCGAGCAGGCCGACAACTTCCTCGACTTCGCCGAGCCCGGCCCTGACGACCTGATGGCCATCGACATCGAGGAAAACGATCCGACCAAATGGATGTCGCTGGAGGACGCAGAGCTGTTCGTGCGCCGCATCTTCTCGCGTACCGGCCGCTACCCGATCCTCTACACCAATGGCACGACATCGCGTTACATCGCCGACAATCGCTACCGCTACCGGCTCTTGTCGCGCCTGCCGCTGTGGTATGCGCGCTACAAGCCCGAGATCGGCATCCATTTTCCGAAAGGCAACTGGCAAGGCTATTCGCTGTGGCAATTCTCGGCGCAGGCCAATTGCGGCATCCGGCGCTGCCCCTACCGCGTCGCCGGCACGCCCAACGACATCGACGTCAATGTCGCGCCGATGGACGCGGACGGCCTGCGCAAGGTCTGGCCATTTGGCCAGCTGATCGAGACGACCGACGAGTTCATGGTCAATGTGCCAGTGCCGATCGCACGCGATCAGGGCCTCAAGGGCGAAAGCCGCATCACCTATGCCTCGGTCGCCTATCCGGTGCGGCTTGATCTTCTCGCCGAAACGCTGCGGTCGAGCTGGAACAAGGCAGTTCTCAGCGCCCTGCCGGCGATCAAGGTTCCCGCCAGCCGCTACGCCAACGGCATGGCTGAATATGCCGCTGCCAGGCTCGACCAGCGCCTGCGCGCAAGCAGCAAGGCTGAACTCGATCCGGTCGCGACGGCTTCCACCGAACTGGACAGCGCCGGGCGCTAAGCCTGCTGTTCGCGCTCCACGGCGCGCCAGCCGATATCGCGGCGGCAAAATCCCTCCGGCCAATCGATCTGGTCGATCGCCGCATAGGCTTTTTTCTGCGCTTCGCTGACGCTGCGGCCTGTCGCCGTGACATTCAGCACGCGCCCGCCATTGGCGACGATCTTGCCATCCTGAACCGCTGTCCCGGCATGGAATACCTGGGCGCCTGACGCCTCGGCCTTGTCGATACCTGATATCACCGAGCCTTTTTCCGGCGTGCCAGGGTAGCCCTTGGCCGCCATCACAACCGTGAGTGCCACCTCGTCGCGCCAGCGCGCCGACACATGCGCCAGCTGGCCGTCGGCGGCGGCGTTGAGCAGTACGAGAAGGTCTTCCTTGAGCCGCATCATCAGCACCTGGCATTCCGGGTCGCCGAAGCGGGTGTTGTATTCGATCAGCTTCGGCCCCTCGTCGGTCAGCATCAGGCCGGCAAACAGCACGCCGGCAAACGGCGCACCCATATCGGCCATGCCGCGCATCGTCGGCTCGATGATCTCGCGCATCGTCTGTTCGATCAGCTCGGGCGTCATGACGGGAGCGGGAGAATAGGCGCCCATGCCGCCAGTATTGGGCCCGACATCGCCGTCGCCGACGCGCTTGTGGTCCTGTGCTGTGCCGAAAGGCAGGGCGGTCTTGCCGTCGCACAGGCAGAAGAAGCTGGCTTCCTCCCCGGTCATGAACTCTTCGACCACCACCGAAGCGCCAGCACCGCCGAACGCGCCATCGAAGCAGCCATCCACCGCTTCCAACGCTTCATCCAGTGTCATCGCCACCGTCACGCCCTTGCCGGCGGCCAGACCATCGGCCTTGATGACGATCGGCGCACCCATCTTTTCGACATAGGCGCGGGCATCGGCGGGGTTGTCGAAACGGCCGTAGGCAGCAGTCGGAATACCGTAGCGGGTGCACAGATCCTTGGTGAAACCCTTGGAGCCCTCGAGTTGGGCCGCGGCCTTGGACGGACCGAAGACACGAATGCCCTCGGCGCGCAGGTCATCGCCGATGCCGGCGACCAGCGGGCCCTCCGGACCTACGACGACGAGATCGATGGCCTTGTCCTTGCAGAACGCTGCTACCGCCGCATGGTCGGCGACATCGAGCGCCACCAGTTCTGCCTCCTGCGCGATGCCCGGGTTGCCCGGCGAGGCATAAAGCTTGGTCAGCATGGGCGACGCCGCAAGCTTCCAGGCCAGCGCGTGTTCGCGGCCGCCGGAGCCGATGAGCAGGATGTTCATGCCAGTGACCTCTTGCCGAAACGGAATGTGATGCACCCGCTATTGGTCGTGGCGGCTAAGGTCAAGGAGAGAACGAGCTGCCGATTGTCAGCAGTCGATGAAACGGCGACCAGCTACCTGTCATAGTGATAGCGGCATGCGGCAATCTCCAGCGCCTGCGTTTCGCCTTTTCCGGTCACCCGGTAGATGAAGCGGTGCTCGCGCGTGATGCGTCGGGACCAAAAGCCTGAGAAGTTGCCAGAAAGGGGTTCCGGCTTGCCGATCCCAACGAAGGGCGACCGCATCGTATCCTTGATAAGCTCATTTATCCTGTCACAGACAGCCTTGTCGCTCTGCTGCCAAAACAAGTAGTCAGACCACGAAGCTTGCGAGAAGATGATCCGCATTACCCGATCGAATCTCGCTCAACCACCTCGCCAGCATCGAGCTCTGCAATCGAACGCTGGAGATGCTCAGCATTGGCGCGAGAGCTCAGCAGGTGCAGGGTCTCGCGGAGACCTTCGAGCTCGGAAAGCGCCATCACCACCACAGGCTCATGATTTTGTCTCGTGACGATCAGCTCGGTCCGGTCTTCCTCGACCTTGTCGAAGTGCTTGGCCATATTGGCGCGCAATTCGGTAAGCGTAACGTAGGTCATGTCGACCTCCTTGATCCATATCTGTACATATATACGTACGCATAATCTATATCAAGCCTGAGCGTCTTGACGCCCGCGCGCGCCGCTGGCACTCCCAACACATGGAACAGATCCAATCGAAAGCCGGCCAGGGCCGGGTTGCCGACGCCCCCAGCGGACACTGGGTCTACCGCGCCTTGCCGCGCGGGCTGTGGCCCTATGCACAGCTCGCGCGCTGGGACAGGCCGATTGGCTGGGTGCTGTTGCTCTGGCCTTGCTGGTGGTCGGTTGCCATGGCGGCAAGCGCGTTTGCGCGGCCAGGCGACAGCCTGATCTCGCTGTTGCCCTCGCCGTGGTTCCTGGCTCTCTTCCTTGTCGGCGCCATCGCCATGCGCGGCGCCGGCTGCACCTACAACGACATCGTCGACGAGGGCATCGACGCTCAGGTCGAGCGCACGCGTTCGCGTCCGCTTCCCTCCGGCCAGGTCAGCCGCCGTCAGGCGTGGGTATTCCTGGTGCTCCAGGCACTGGTCGGGCTTGTGGTGCTGTTGCAGTTCAACAGCTTCACTATCCTGCTCGGCATCTCGTCACTGGCTATCGTTGCGATCTACCCGTTCATGAAACGCTTCACCAACTGGCCGCAGTTCGTGCTCGGCCTTGCCTTTTCCTGGGGCGCGCTGATGGGCTGGGCGGCCGAGTTCGGCGACATCGACGGCCCGGCCGTGCTGCTCTATTTCGGCTCGATCATGTGGGTGATCGGTTACGACACGATCTACGCCCACCAGGACAAGGAAGACGACGCGCTGGTCGGCGTGAAATCGACCGCGCGTTTCTTCGGCGAAAACACCAAATCATGGCTGGTCGGGCTTTATGCCGGCGCGCTGATGCTGTTTGCCACAGCCTTTGCCATCGCACAGGTGCCGATGCCCGCACTCGCCGGCCTGGTTGCCGCCGGTGCGCATATGGCAAGGCAGATCATCACGCTCGACATCGATGATCCAGACCAGTGTCTCAGGCTGTTCAGGTCGAACGGCCAGATTGGCTGGATCATCTTCATTGGTCTGGTCTGCGGCGGCGCCTGGGTGGCGCTGAAGCCGCTGATCTAGTTCGCGTCATGCCCGGGCGATAATCTCTTCACCGTCGATAACGAGCCGAACACCGAGCGTGCCTGATTTGCGGCGGGCGAGGAAACGCGGACGGCGCATGCGCGACACGCGGCCCTTGCGGCGTTCCTGCGGCGGCATGGTCTTGATCGCCGCGCCGAGCGACTCTTCCAATGTGCGAGCAACACCGTCCGCCTCGATCAGCAGCATCGGCAGGTTGTAGAAATCAGCCCAGGCGCGCCAGTCGGCGGCAACGTCCTCGAGATCGTCGGCGACCAGTAGCGGCACCGAAAGCATCGGATCGTTGTGCAGCAGTTCCAGCGTCACCGTGACGTTGAGATCCTCGTCTTCCATGGCACGCGCAGCGACACCACGAAAAGCGCGCGCCGGCAGTGCGATGGCGGCGGGCAGCCCGCTCTGCGCCAGCACACGGCGGATCACCGCGCCGCGGTGGTCGATCGTGAAGGTGACGTCGCCAAGGTCATCACGCGTCGTGTAGCTGACCTTCTGCGGCAAGCGGAACGGGTCGAGGCGCATGTTGCGTCCCGCCCAGACTGGCTTCAGTCCGGTGTTCATATTGTGCCTTCCTGTTATCTCCTGAGAGCCGGTTTCCGGTCTCTCCGGACCAGTTTTCCCGGTCTCGTTGGGAAGGACACTAGCGGGGGGTCCTTACCGCCCCACTTAAGAAATTGGGTTAAATTTTGCTGATCTCTCCGATGGTTATCGGAATGCCACCAGAGACGTTCAAATCGTCTTGCCGGGGTTCATGATACCGGCAGGATCGAACGCCGACTTGATCCGGCGCATCAGGTCGATGGCGATGGGTGGTGCTGTGGCGATCAGCTCGTCACGCTTGAGCTGGCCGATGCCATGCTCGGCCGAGATCGAACCGTTCATCGCGCGCACAACGTCATGCACCGCCTTGTTCATCTGGCGGTACAGGCCGAGGAATGACGCGCTGTCCATGCCGACCGGCTGGGAGATGTTGTAGTGCAAATTGCCATCGCCCATGTGGCCGAAGCAGACCACCCGCGCCTCGGGGCAGACACTTGCCACGGCAACCGCGCCTTGTTCGATAAAGGCGGGGATGCTGGCGATCGGCACCGAAATGTCGTGCTTGATCGACGCACCTTCGGCCTTTTGCGTTTCCGGCAGCATCTCGCGCAGGCGCCAAAATTCGTTGGCCTGGCCGACGCTCGCGGCAATCGCCGCGTCGCCGACCTGCTCGGCCTCGAAGCCGGCTGAGAGAATATCCTCGATCAGCGTGCGGGCATCCTCAGCCGAGCGTCCTGACGAGATTTCCATCAGCACCTGCCAGGGCCAGTCGCCTTCCAGCGGCGGACGCGCGTCGGGAATGTGGCGCATGGCAAATTCCATCGGCAGATGCCCGATCAGCTCGAACGCGGTCAGGGCGCTGCCGGCAAGGCCCTGGGCACGGTCGAACAGCGCAAGGGCAGCGTCGGGCGACGCCAGGCCGACCCAGGCAACCTCGCGGCCCTTGGGCTTGGGATAGAGCTTGAGCACGGCAGCGGTGATGACGCCGAGCGTGCCCTCGGCACCGACGAACAGGTTCTTCAGGTCGTAGCCGGTGTTGTCCTTCTTGAGCTTGCGCAAATCATCAAGCACCTCGCCGGTGGGCAACACCACCTCGACGCCGAGACAGAGTTCACGCGCATTGCCATAGGCGACCACGCCGGTGCCGCCGGCATTGGACGACAAATTGCCGCCGATCTGGCACGAACCCTGCGAGGCAAGCGAAAGCGGATAGAGCCGGTCGACGTCGTCAGCCGCCTTGTGCAGCACATCGAGCACGACGCCAGCTTCGGCGATCACCGTATTGGACACCGGATCGATCTCGCGAATGCGGTTGAGCCGCGACAGCGACAAAACGACCTGTCCGCCCGAATGGTCGGGCACCTGACCGCCGACCAGGCCGGTATTGCCGCCTTGCGGCACGATCGGCGTGCGGGTTTCGGTGGCGAGCCTCATGATCGCACTCACCTCCTCGACATTTGCCGGACGCAGCACCAGTGAGGTCGCGCCCGTGAACAACCCGCGCGGTTCGTGCACATAAGGTTCGATGTCGGCTTGCGAGCGGACCGCATAGCGGTCGCCGACGATGGCGGTAAAGCGCTCGGCAAGCGCGGGATCGAGGCCGGAGAGATTCTGGGTCATGTGATGAAAGCTAAGTTCAGATGTGGGGAATGTCACGCGGTGCCGCGGCGCGCGCCAGCCTGTCGTTGATCGCCTCGCCGAGTTCGTCTGATGGCACCGGCTCGACGGCGATCAGTTCGGCGCCGCTGCGGTCGAGCGCTTGAAGATGGGCAAACAGATTTGTCGCAGCTTCGCGCAGGTCGCCGGCCTCGGACAGGTTGAGGAAAGCGCGCGCCTGCTGCCAGCCCTCGGCGCGATTTGGGCCGAACCCCAACAGCGCCTCCCCTGCCTGAATACGCACGGCATTGAGCCGCATCTGCGCACCGGGCGCATAATGCGAGGCCAGCATGCCCGGCGCCTCGATGCCGGCAGTCATGCCGCGCAGCAAGGGCATACCGGCGACAGCTTCGATTTCACCTGCGGGAACACCGCCTGGGCGCAGCAGACGCACCTTGCCGTCCTCGACCTTGACGATGGTCGACTCGAGTCCAACCGACGTCGCGCCGCCGTCGACGACCAGCGGAATACGTTCGCCAAGGTCGCTCGCCACCGCCTCGCCGCTGGTCGAGCTGATCTTGCCCGAGCTGTTGGCGCTGGGGGCCGCCAGCGGGCGCCCGAGTTTTGCAATCAAAGTTCCGCCAAAGCCCTTGGGCATGCGCAGCGCAATCGTGTCGAGCCCGGCCGTCACCAGCGGATGGATGCCCGAACCTGGGCGCAACGGCACGACAAGCGTCAAAGGCCCCGGCCAGAACTTTTCGGCGAGCTTCCTCGACAGCGGATCGAACACGCCGATGCGTTCGGCCATGGCCATGTCGGCGACATGGGCGATCAACGGATTGAAACGCGGCCTGCCCTTGGCCTCGAAGATGCGCGCGACCGCCTCGCCATTGGTGGCATCGCCGGCCAGGCCATAAACGGTCTCGGTAGGTATGGCGACGACCTCGCCCGCGCCAAGCAGCGCCAGCGCCCGCTCCATTGCCTTGTCCGCTGCGATCAGTTCCGCCACGTCATAGCTTCCAGTTGCATGCCCGGTCCCTAGCCCGCCTCAGGTGCTGCGACAAGGCGCGGCGCCCAAGATTCAGCCATTGCCTAAAATGCGCGGCATCTTCGCAAGCCGGTTGCAACTGACAGCCAGCTACATTGCGCCTTAGGGTTGCTTCAACTCCGGGGGCCAAATGCGTCTGTTTGCTGCGTTTCTTGCGGCCGGTATCTCGATGTCCGGTACTGCCTATGGGTCTTCGATCATCGTTGTCGAAGGCGATGGCACCAGCCCGTCATCCGTTCTGGTCGACGCTCCAAAATCGGCTGGCAGGTCGATCGTCGATGTCGGTGTTCCATCCATCGATACAGGCAAGGTCGCGGCAATCGACGCCTCGGCCAAAATCTCCAACGCCAAGGCGGGCGGCGAACTGATGGTCATCCGCGGCGGTGACGTTGGCAGTGCATCGCCTGAGCCGGCAGCCATGGCGCCCGCGCAGCAAGCTGCGGCAGGCGATCAGGCGCCGTTGCCAAACGACAGCACGGCGCCCGTCGAGGAAACGGTATCAGCCGAACCTCAATAGCCGGGTTTCGCTCTGTCCACTCAACCCGCGATCTTGGAGAAGTCGGCGACCTGATCGGTCGCGGTACGGATGCGGGCGAGCAGCGCCAAGCGATTGGCGCGGACGGCTACATCCTCATCATTGACGAGAACTTTCTCGAAGAATGAATCAACCGGTTCACGCAACACGCTCAGCGCGCGCATGGCGGCGGAAAAGTCTTCATTGCGAATTGCTTGACCGGCTTCGCTGACGGCCTGATCCACCGGCGCAAACAGCGCGCTCTCCGCCTCTTCGCGGAAAAGAGCCGCGTCGACGGCGTCGGCAACCTTTGTCCCCTTCTTCTCCTCGGCGGCCAGGATATTCGCGGCACGCTTGGTGCCGGCGAGCAGGTTCTTGCCGTCTTCGGTGTCGAGGAACTTGCCAAGCGCTTCGACACGGCGGGTGATGGTCAAGAGGTCGTCGGCATCAGGCGTGATCACCGCGTCGATCAGATCGTGGCGGGCGCCAAGCTCGCGCAGATAGACCTTCAGGCGATCATGGAAGAACGCGATCAGGTCAGCCTTGAGCGGCGCCACACGATCAATCGTCTCCTTGCGCAGCTCTGCCTCGAAGGCGGCAAGCGCATTGTCGACATCCTGTTCGCCGTCGACATCGCCGCTGTCGATGGCGGCCTGCGACGCTTCGAACGCGGCGAGCCGGCGCTGGACGGAAGCCTCTTCAAGCTGTCGCAGCGCGGCGTCAAACAGCTGCTGCAGCGGCAGGCGACCGCGCGCCGACAGGATGATCCTGACGATGCCGAGTGCTGCACGACGCAACGCGTAAGGGTCCTTCGAACCCGTCGGCTTCTCGTCGATTGTCCAGAAGCCGACCAGCGTGTCGAGCTTGTCGGCGAGCGCCACCGACACCGAAACCGGGTCGGCAGGCACGCGGTCGGACGGGCCTTGCGGCTTGTAGTGTTCTTCGATTGCCGCAGCGACCGAGGGGCTTTCGCCCTGCAGCAACGCATATTTGCGACCCATCGCGCCTTGCAATTCGGGGAACTCGCCAACGACTTCGGTCTGGAGGTCCGCCTTGGCGAGCACAGCCGCGCGGTCAGCCAGCTTCGGCTCGGCGCCGACAAGCTTTGCGATCTCGCGCGCCAGGCCACGAATGCGCTGGACGCGCGCGCCTTGGGTCCCGAGCTTGGCATGGAAGGTCACGCCGAGATGATCAAGACGGGCCATGCGCTGGTCAAGCGGCTTCTTGAGGTCGAGCCCGAAGGCCCCGGCCGACTGTTTTAGCGTATCAAGGTCAGGCAGATCGTGCTGGTCGGTGTTCCAGAAATAGAGTGCATCGGAGAGTCGCGCGCGCACCACCTTGCCGTTGCCGTGGGCGATCTCCTTGCCACCGTCCTTGGCCTCGATGTTCGAGGTCAGGATGAAGTGGTTGGACAGCGCGTCCTCGCTGCCATGCGGGCGCGTCACAAAGCATTTCTGGTTGGCGCGGATGGTCAAGCGGATGACCTCGGCCGGGATCTGCAAGAAGGCATCTTCGAAGGTGCCCATCAACACGACTGGCCATTCGACCAGGCCCGCAACCTCTTCCAGCAGCCCCTCGTCCTCGACAAGGTCGAGCCCATTGGCGAAGGCGAGATTGCGCGCGTCGGCGACGATCATCTCCTTGCGGCGGTCCGCATCGATGACGACCTTGGCCACCTCGAGCTTGGCGGCGTAATCCTCGAAACGCCGAACCTTGATGGCCCCGGGCGCGTGGAAACGATGGCCATAAGTGACGTTGTCGGAACGGATGCCGTCGACTTCGAAGTCGACCACGACCGGCTCCTCGGTCTCGGGACCGAAGGTGCAGACGATCGACTGCAGCGGGCGCACCCAGCGCAGGCTGCCGGGCTTGGCTGACGCCGGGCCCCAGCGCATCGACTTCGGCCACGGGAAACTCTTGATGATCGTCGGCATCAGCTCGGCGATGATCTCTTCGGCCGAGCGCCCGGGCTTGGAAATGTGGGCGACGTAGAAATCGCCCTTCTTGGGATCGCTGTGGACATGTGCCTCGGCAATCGAAGCGAGGCCGGCGCCGCGCAAAAAGCCCTGGATCGCGGCTTCAGGCGCCTTGGTGCTCGGGCCCTTGCGCTCTTCGCGAATGTCCTTGGAGCGCGCAGTCAGCCCTCTGATATCGAGTGTCAGCCGGCGCGGCGTCCAATATTCGCGCGCCGCCTCATAGGTGAGGCCGGCTTCGACAAGACCATCGGTCAGCATCTTCTTGAGATCGCCCGCGGCCTTGCGCTGCATGCGCGCGGGGATTTCTTCGGAACGAAGTTCGAGCAGCAAATCCGGCATCAGAGTTTCTCCATCCGCATGCCATCTTTCTTGTCCGTCATCGCGCCTTCGGCGCTGCCGCCCGCTTCCGTCAGCAGGAACGCCTCGCCGCACATCTTGGCGAGATTGCGCACGCGCAGGATGTAGCTCTGGCGCTCGGTGACCGAGATCACGCCACGCGCATCGAGCAGGTTAAGCAGATGGCTCGCCTTGATGCACTGGTCATAGGCCGGGAACACCATCTTGTGGCGATTGCCACCTTCGGCAGGCGCGCCGGCATCGAGCAGCGCCTTGCACTCGGCTTCGGCGTCGGCGAAATGCCTGAACAGCATGGCTGTGTCGGCGTGCTCGAAATTGTGCCGGGAATATTCCTGTTCGGCCTGCAGGAAGACTTCGCCATAGGTGACCTTGTCGTCGCCTTCGAGGCCGTTGAAATTGAGGTCGTAGACGTTATCGACGCCCTGCACATACATCGCCAGGCGCTCGAGACCATAGGTCAGCTCGCCGGCGACAGGTGCGCATTCGATGCCGCAGACCTGCTGGAAATAGGTGAACTGCGACACTTCCATGCCGTCGCACCAGCACTCCCAGCCGAGCCCCGCCGAACCGGTTGTCGGGTTTTCCCAGTCGTCCTCGACAAAACGGATGTCATGCACCAGCGGGTCGATGCCGATCGCCGCCAGCGAGCCGAGATAGAGCTCCTGGAGGTTAGCCGGGTTCGGCTTCAGGATCACCTGATACTGGTAATAATGCTGCAGCCGGTTCGGGTTCTCGCCGTAACGGCCGTCCTTGGGGCGGCGCGAGGGCTGCACGTAAGCGGCATTCCAGCGCCTGGGTCCAAGCGCGCGCAACGTGGTTGCAGGATGAAGCGTTCCCGCGCCCACTTCCATGTCATAGGGCTGGAGAATGATGCAGCCCTGCGCGGCCCAGAAATTGTGCAGCGTCAGGATCAACCCCTGAAACGAACGGCTGGGGTGCATGTGGGCGGGCATTGGGTTGGTCACGGGCGAAGCTCGATCATTGGCGCGCGCCCCGCACGACTGCGGGACCGCAAGACGGTTCGTCCTAGTCCGGCCTTCGGCAAGGGTCAAGCAGTGGCCGCGCGATGCGGCTCACTTGCCCGGCAGCTGAAGTTCCTGGCCCGGTGCGAGCCGGGCGGGGTCGCCGCGCAGCTGCGGGTTGAGGTCGAGGATCTCGCGATAGCGGTCGCCATCGCCAAGCACCTCGTTGGAGATCGACCACAAGGACTGGCCGCGCAGCACCTTGTAGGAAGCCGGGATCGCCTGAACCGCGGGCTCGGCCGCAGGCGTCTCCGCCTCGCTCTTTTTCTGGCTGTCCGGTGCCGGTGCCGCCGGCTTGATCTCGGTCACCGGCGGCTTGGCCGGGGCTTCCAGGGCCGTGGGCTTCTCGGGCAGTGGCGGCAGGCCGTTGGCGAGCTTCTTTTCGACCTCGGCCAGGACGTTCGGCTCCGGCTTCATGTCGCGTGCATGGCTCCACTGGAAGGTCGCCTCGAGCTTGCGCCCGGCACGCCAGTAGGCATCGCCAAGGTGGTCGTTCAGCACCGCATCGTCGGGCTTGAGCGATACGGCGCGCTCCAGTTCGCGCACAGCGTCATCGTAGCGGCCAAGGCGGTAATAGGCCCAGCCGAGCGAATCGATGATGTAGCCGTCGCTCGGCCGCAGATCGGCGGCCTGCTTGATCATCCCGAGGCCCTCCTCGAGATTGGTATTCATGTCGACCCAAGAATAGCCGAGATAGTTCAGCACCTGCGGCTGATTGGGGAACAGCTTGAGCGCCTCGCGGAAATTCGGCTCGGCCTTGGGCCATTCCTTCAGCCGCTCATAAGCGATGCCGCGCTGATAAAAGATGTTCCAGTTGGCGTTGGTCGGCGTCTTCAGCACGCCAACCGCCTTGTCGTAGACGTCGGCTGCCGCGCGGTAGTTTTCCGTAGAGGCATAGACCCCGCCAAGCGCCAGATATCCGCGCATGTCGTYGGGATTGGCATCGACCAAGGCCTTGAGATGCGTGATCGCCTCGTCATGACGCTTGAGGTCGGCGAGGTTGAGGCCAAGCTGTAGCTCCGACAGCCGCTTCAGCGGCGACGTCGCCGGCACGCGACGATAAAGTGCTATCGCCGCCTCGCTGTCCTGCTGCTGCTCGGCGATGGCTGCAAGCTGAACCAGAAGTTCGTCGCTCTCGGACTTCAGCGCCAGCGCATATTGCAGATAAAGCCGGACGAAAGGCTCGCCGCCGCCGCGATTGAGTGCGGTCGACAAATTGAGCAGGATTTCGGCGGCACCGTCATTCGGGCCGGTCACCAGAGGCGGGATCTTCTCGCCCTTGGTGATCTTCTCACGCAATGCTGAAATCGGCRGCTTGCCGGGCGCGAACTCGTCGGCACGGTCGAGGATCGCCAGAGCTTCGGTCTTCTTGCCGGTGCGTGCCAGGAAGCCGGCATATGCCTCGGCCGCGCGCATCCAGGTCTCGGGTGCCGCACTGCCGGCGCCAACATTGTCGATGGTTGCGCGGTAGATTTCGTTGGCCTTGTCGTTCTTGCCGGTCGTCTCGGCAATCAGCGCCTGGTGATAGGTCTTGAACAGATCATACCATTCCGGCCCCTGGAGCTTGTCGAGGAACTGCAGCCCGTCGCCGCCACGGCCTTCGCCCTGCTTGGCCCAGGCAGTCATGGTGCCAGTGATCAACCGGTCCAGATCGGATTCGAGGGCCAGCTTGAGCCATTTCTCTGCGGCTTCGTAATCCTTTTTGCGGAACGTATCGACTGCCAGCGCCAGCCGCGAGAAACGTTCCACATCGGGAACCGTCTTCAACATCTCGGCGTAAGGCAGCGACTCGTCGAACCGACCCTGCGCGATCAGCGCCAGCATCACACTTTGCTGAAGCGCGGTATCTGCGGGATCGAAGGCCAGGGCGCGTTTGTAATAGGCAATCGCACTGTCGAGATCGTCATCGGCTTCAGCGACGCGTGCCGCCAGATAAGCCCCTGAAAACGAACTGATTTCGACCGGCTCGGAGACCTGTTTGGCATATCCGGGCTGGGTCAGGGCGGTAAAGCCCGCAAGAGCTGCCAGGCCCAAAAGCCAGATTGCGCGTCGCTGCCGCATGAATGTCCTTCCTAGTCAGGTCGTATGGTCATCATGACACCCGCGAGGCGGGATCTGTGGCCGCAACTTGGTTTTCGTTGCCAAGCATGGCCTTTTTGGGGTCGCGCTTCAATCCGCCACCACTTCACAATCCGACAACCGGCTTAAGGTTTCCAGAATATGTGCGCCAGAGTGGCGCCATTTCCGACTTCAGACGACGCGGCTGATGCAGAAATCGATGACGTCGAGCAGGGCTGCCTTCTGTGGCGTGGATTCGAGCGGCGCAAGTGCGTCGCGCGCGATCTCGCCAAAGTGGCTGGCGCGGCCGATCGTATCGGCGATGGCACTGTGGCGCACCATCAGGCCGACAGCCTTTTCAAGTGCGGCATCGTCGGAAACGCCGTCCTCGATGGCGCTCTTCCAGAAAGCACGCTCGGCGGCAGTGCCCCGGCGATAGCTCAGGATGACCGGAAGCGTGACCTTGCCCTCGCGGAAATCGTCGCCGACATTCTTGCCGAGGTCCTTGCTCGACCCACCATAGTCCAGCGCATCGTCGATGAGCTGGAAAGCAAGGCCAAGGTTCATGCCGTAGGAGCGAAGGGCTGCCTTGTCGTTCTTTGACGCACCCGCGATCACCGGCCCGACTTCGGCGGCAGCCGAAAACAACGCAGCGGTCTTGGCTTTGATGACGGCAAAATGCTCGTCTTCGGTGGTTTCGAGGTTCTTGGCCGCCGCAAGCTGCATGACCTCGCCCTCGGCGATGATCGATGCGGCGGAAGACAAGATATCGAGTGCTTCGAGCGAGCCGACCTCGACCATCATGCGGAAGGCCTGGCCAAGCAGGAAATCGCCGACCAGCACGCTTGCCTGGTTGCCCCAGATGGTGCGCGCGGTCTTCTTGCCCCGGCGCAAATCGCTTTCATCAACGACGTCGTCATGCAGCAGCGTTGCCGTATGCATGAACTCGACCGACGTGGCGAGCCTGACATGGTGCTCACCGGAATAGCCGAACATCTGGGCCGCAGCGAGCGTCAGCATTGGACGCAGGCGCTTGCCACCCGACGAAATGAGGTGGTTGGCCACCTCCGGGATCATCTCGACATCGGATCCGGCCTTGGACAGGATCAGCTCATTGACCCTGGTCATGTCGGACGAGGTCAGGTCGATCAGGTCCTTGATCGACGCGGTGTCCCGCTTTCCCTTCTCGATGTTGAGAACGACACCCAAGGCCAACACTCCCAATTACACAAACGCGTGGTCGCGCGCGTATCTCTTAGGCGATTCTAGGGCGGCATGCACCGTGCCCGCAAGTGGCGAATTGGCGCGGTGCAACAGGTAGCGTTTACTTCGTCGCGCCAAACTGCGAATTTCACCACATGATCGAACTCATCCGCACCAACGACGCCGTCATCATCTCCTTTGTGGAATCGCTGCTGCGCGACGCGCGTATCAGCTGCTTCGTCGCCGACCAGAACATGAGCGTGCTCGACGGTTCGATCGGCATCCTGCCGCGCCGCATCATGATCGACGAGGACGACGCCGACGAAGCGCGGCAGCTGCTCACCGATGCTGGTATCGAGCACGAAATCCACCGGAAGTGACCATTCAGCCGACGCAAACCGAAGATTTGGAGCTGCCGCCGCATTCGGTGGACGCCTTCCATCGCGGCGACTTCTGGCTGGTCCAACCCAAGAACGATGGACATCGCGCCGGCATGGACGCGCTCATGCTGGCCGCTGCGGTGCCGGACGCCTTTTCCGGCCGGCTCGCCGATTTCGGTGCCGGCGCCGGTGCCGCGGGCCTTGCGGTTGCCTCACGCTGCAAGTCGGCACAGGTGCTTCTGGTCGAACTCACTCCGGAAATGGCAGCGTTCGCCAAGGCAACGCTAGCCCATCCCGGCAACGCACAGCTCGCCCAGCGCACCTCCGTTCTCGTCGCCGACGTCGGCCTATCGGGCAAGGCACGGACAGAGGCCGGGCTCGCCGACGCCTCGCTCGACTTCGTCATCATGAACCCGCCTTTCAACCCTCAGCACCATCGCCCGACGCCTGATGCACTGAAGCGACAGGCACATGTCATGGAAGACGGTCTGTTCGAAAACTGGATCCGAAGTGCCGCTGCCATGGTCAAGCCACGCGGCGGCTTCGCCGTCATCGCAAGGCCAGAACAGCTGGTACCGATCCTGACGGCCATGGACGGGCGCTTCGGCAAGGCCGAGATCGTTCCGGTGCATCCGCGCGAGGACGCGGCAGCGATCCGCGTCATCATACGCGCGGTGCGGGCCTCGCGGGCGCCGTTGGCGCTATGCCCGCCACTGGTGCTGCATGAGCAAAACGACAGCTTCTCGCAACGTGCCCAAGACATAAGCAGCGGCCGCTCGTCGCTTTTCGGCGATTGAGCAACGCTCGAGCATTGCGGATGTCACAAGAATACATACATCCCGCATGACACTGACCGGAGAGACTAAGTGAAGAACCCGTTCCGCCGCCTGCTGCCGAAATCCATGCGTGGCGGCGAAGTCGTCATTCCTGTCATCAGGCTGCAAGGCGCCATCATGTCGGGTGGCGGCCAGTTCCGCCCCACTCTTTCGCTCGCAACCACCGCCGGCCTGATCGAAAAAGCCTTCTCGATCACCAGCGCGCCGGCTGTCGCCATCTCGATCAATTCGCCCGGCGGGTCGCCGGTGCAGGCGCGCCTGATCTACAAGCGCATCCGCGACCTCGCCGCTGAGAAAAACAAGAAAGTGCTGGTTTTCGTCGAGGACGTCGCTGCCTCAGGCGGCTACATGATCGCGATTGCCGGCGACGAGATCATCGTCGACCCCTCCTCCATAGTCGGTTCGATCGGCGTTGTCTCATCATCCTTCGGCTTCACCGAGCTGATCAAGAAGATCGGCGTCGAGCGCCGCGTCTATACCGCCGGTGAAAACAAGGCGACGCTCGATCCGTTCAAGCCGGAAAAGAAAGAAGACGTCGAGCGGCTAAAACAGCTGCAGCTTGAGGTCCACCAGACCTTCATCGACATGGTCAAGGACCGCCGTGGCGCCAAGCTCAAGGACGATCCAGACCTGTTCACCGGCCTGTTCTGGTCGGGCAAGAAGGGGCTGGAACTCGGACTGGTCGACTCGCTCGGCGACATGCGCACCGTGCTCAGGGACCGCTATGGCGCCAAGGTCGAGCTCAAGCTGATCACCGCACCGCGCGGACTGTTCGGCCGCAGGCTGGGCCTGGGCTCGTCAGCCTTGGGCTTCACGCCCGAGGTCGCAGGCGCGGTCGCCTCAGGGCTTGTGGATGCGGCGGAAGAGCGCGCGCTGTGGAGCCGGTTCGGCCTTTGAAAAAACAGAGATAGCGGATTATCATTGAGGGGAAACCCCGACTGGCCGGAACGCGGCCCCCCGACGGGAGGAGAATGACGATGCCTCAGCTCATCTTTTTCGTGCTTGTCGGCGTGGTGGCATATATCGGCTATCGCTCCTTCATCAAGGAAGCCAACCGGGTGACCGCCAAGGTGCGCCGYAGCGAAAAGCAGCGCCAGACCGGCGCCAACGGGACTCTCGTCAAAGATCCGGAGACCGGCGAATACCGGCTTGAGAAAGACTGACGACCAGCCCGTGACCTTGAACAGCGTTGCGCTCGCCGAACTCGCCGCGGCCAAGATCAACCTTGCACTGCATGTCACCGGCCAGCGCGCCGACGGCTACCATCTGCTCGACTCTCTGGTCGTATTCGCCGAACTCGGCGACCGCATCACCGTGACTGCCTCAAATGAGGACCGCTTCTTCGTCGACGGTCCATTCGCTGGCGATGTGCCGCGCGACGGCGGCAATCTCGTCCTGCGCGCCCGCGACGCGCTGCGCACGGCCTTCCCCGCTCACACCACCGAACCGGTTTCGATCTCGCTCGAAAAGAACCTGCCGGTCGCTTCCGGTATCGGCGGCGGGTCGAGCGATGCGGCCGCCACCTTGCGAGCACTCAAGCAGCTTTGGCGCATCCCTGCGGATGCGGCAGCGCTGGCGAATCTCGCCTTGCCGCTCGGCGCCGACCTGCCGATGTGCCTGACAGGGCGCCCGCTGTTTGCGCGTGGCATCGGCGAACAGCTCGAACCTGTCACGCATTTCCCCGCGCTTCATCTGGTGCTGGTCAATCCGGGTGTCGCCGTCGAGACCCCGAAAGTATTCCGTGCGCTGGCCTCGCGCGACAACCCCGCACTTGCGCCGCTCGACAGCGCCGACACGGTGCTCGACTGGCTCGCCGCCACCCGCAACGACCTGGAACCGGCGGCGATCTCAATCGAACCCTCGATCACTGAGGTACTTTCCGCCCTTCGCCGGTCTGGCGCTGCCTTCGCCCGCATGTCGGGTTCCGGCGCCACCTGCTTCGGCATCTTCCACGGTGCCACTGCTGCCTCGCGCGCTGCCGAGGCAATCTCAGGCGTACACCCCAACTGGTTCAGCGCCGCGACCACGACCCGGACCTAGGAGCCCAAGACAATGGCAAGCGAGCCCCGCCCCTTCGTGCCTGTCCGAATCGCGGTGCTCACCGTGTCCGACACGCGCACGCAGGCAAACGACAGATCGGGCCAGACGCTCGCCGACCGCATCACCGAGGCCGGTCATGTGCTGAAGGCACGCGACATCGTCACCGACGACAAGGACCAGATCCGCGACCGCGTCACCACCTGGTCGCTCGATCCCGAGATCGACGTGATCATCACCACCGGCGGCACCGGCTTCACGGGACGCGACGTCACGCCAGATGCACTGGAGCCGATCTTCGAAAAGCGGATGGACGGTTTCTCCGCCCTCTTCCACCGCATCTCCTACGACAAGATCGGGACGTCGACGATCCAGTCACGCGCCACCGGCGGCGTGCTCAACGCCACTTTCGTCTTCGTGCTGCCGGGTTCGCCAGGCGCGTGCCGCGACGCCTGGGACGGCATCCTCAAGGCACAGCTCGACTACCGCCACATGCCGTGCAATTTCGTGGAGATCATGCCGCGCCTCGACGAGCATCTCAGGCGCGGTGGGGCCAAGCCGGCGTGATATTCGACTGAACCAGTTAGCGCTGCGCGACGACGATTTCTGCGTCGAGCGTTTTCATCGCCAGCCCGCGCGCGATGCCTTCGGCATCGGCTCCGTTGCGGCCCAGAACCGCCGCTTGCTTCTTGGTGATGACCAGCCCCTGCTCCAGCGCGCGCGGCCGTGAGGTCACCCGCTCCCAGAACGGCCGGTTGCTCGCTCTTGAGCGCGTAAAGCGCGCGGCCATCGCCAGCCGGCTCATATGGCGCACGACGCTCTCGGTCCAGCCCTCGGCAAGGCGCGCGCCGGGCTCGATCAGAAGCAGCCAATCGCTCTTGGCCTGCGCTATGCCTGCCTGAATGCCGCCGCTGGCGACATAAGCACAGCCGGCATGCTCGGCGACATAATGGGTCTGGTCGGTCGAGCCGCGGTCGCAGACGATCACCTCGCGCACGACACCTTCGACCGCACCACCGACCAGCGAGGCCAGCGTACGCGCCAGCCCCTCCTCGTCGTCCTTGGTCTCGATCAGAACGCTCAGCATATCTAGCCGCATATCCGAAAGCCGGCCCAAGCGCCAGCTTCTCTGCTCCTACCACAAAGTTCTTGCTTTGTTCTCTTTTTCACAATAGGAATAGTTTCATGCCGAACGAATCGACGGGCGGTGCTTTTCCCTTCGGGAGATAGTGAAATGGAACCCATTGCACGGGCCGATATTGCCGCTTTCAAGGGCGGCGGAGCCGGAATGGCCAATGCCATGATCGAGGAAAGCGGCCTGCGCATCAATCACGAGCGCAGGCGCGGCCGAGGTGCTGGCGTCAATCCTTCCGGGCGCTACGAGCCGGTGAGCCGCCACGTCTTCGACGATGGCTGGAGCACGCTTGAGGAGCTGCCGCCTTTCAAGACCGAGGTCCAGGTCGAGAAGCCGCGCACCATCATCACCCGCAACGAGTCGCCCGACATCTCCTTCGACCGCTCGATCAATCCCTATCGCGGCTGCGAGCATGGCTGCGTCTACTGCTTCGCCAGGCCGACGCACAGTTATATGGGCCTGTCGGCTGGGCTCGACTTCGAGTCCAAGCTGTTTGCCAAGCCCGATGCGGCAAAACTGCTCGACCGCGAGCTGTCGAAGGACGGCTACCAGCCGCGAACCATCGCCATCGGCACCAACACCGACCCTTACCAGCCGATCGAAAAGCACTGGCGCATCATGCGCGAAGTGCTCGAAGTGCTGGAGGCGCGCAACCATCCGGTCGGCATCGTCACCAAGTCGGCAATGGTTGTCAGAGACATCGATATCCTCAGCCGCATGGCCGAGAAGGGCCTGGCCAAGGTCGCGCTTTCGGTCACCACGCTCGACCGCATGCTGGCCCGTACCATGGAGCCACGTGCCGCGACCCCGACCAAGCGGCTTGAGGCGATAAGGCAACTGTCCGATGCCGGGATTCCCGTCTCGGTGATGGTCGCCCCCATCATCCCCGGCCTCACCGACCAGGAGATCGAACGCATTCTCGATTCGGCAAAGGCCGCGGGTGCGACCGGCGCAGGCTACGTCATCCTGCGCCTGCCTCTCGAAGTCAGCCCGATCTTCAAGGACTGGCTGCTGCGTCATTATCCCGACAGCTATCGCCATGTGCTGTCGCTGATCCGCTCGATGCGCGACGGCAAGGATTACGATTCGGAGTGGGGCAAGCGCATGAAGGGCAAAGGTCCCTATGCCTGGCAGATAGGCCGCCGCTTCGAGATCGCCGCCCAGCGCCTGGGCCTCAACGCCGTGCGCACGCCGCTCAGGACCGACCTGTTTGAAGCCGCCCCCAAGGACCAGTTGCAGCTGACGCTGCTTTGACCGATACGGCGGACCGCATTGCCGGTCCGCCTCCACCACCCCGTCCGGCCCCTCCCCGTGGCCAGCTGACGGTGTACCTTTCCTGACCGCCGCCCCAATCGGTCGGGAAAGACTTGCGGAGAATCGGAGCCGATGCGAGCATCGCCGCAATATGGCTCGACCGCGTTCCGATTCTCCGCCCCTCTTCGAATTCATCGAAAAGCCCGACTTCGCCTTCGAAAAGAAGGCGATGGCAGCTGGCCTGTGGCCATGCGCGGGGCTCGACGAAGCCGGGCGTGGGCCACTTGCCGGCCCGGTCGTGGCGGCTGCCGTCGTGCTTGACCCCGACAACATTCCAGCTGGGCTTGATGATTCGAAGCGTCTTTCGGCGGTGCAGCGCGAGAAGCTGTTTGACGAAGTGCTTAGCAAGGCGCTCGGCGTCGCTGTCGCATCCGTCTCGGCCGACAGCATCGACCGAAGCGATATCCGCAAGGCCAGTCTCGAAGCGATGCGGCGGGCGCTGGCAGGCCTGCCCATGATTGCCAAATCAGCGCTCGCCGACGGCCGCGACGTCCCGCCCGGCCTTGCCTGCACCTGCCGCGCACTGGTCAAGGGCGATCAGCGTTCGCAATCCATTGCCGCGGCTTCGATCGTCGCCAAGGTGACACGCGACCGGATGATGTCTGCCTGCGGCTCAAACGACAATCGCTACGGCTTCGAAGTCCACATGGGTTACGCCACCGCGCGCCATCGCGCCGCGATCGTCGAGCACGGCGCGTCGCTTCGCCTGCACCGCATTTCCTTCGCACCGTTCAGGGACTGATCGCCCCCAACTTCGAGGCGCGAAGGACGCACTCGCCTCGGACTGCCTCCACGAACTCACCGTCAGGCAACAAAAAAGCCGCCGGAAATTCCAGCGGCTTTTTTTCATATTCGTTTGGCCTGCTCGACTTAGTTGAGCTTGGCCTTCAGTTCCTGAACCGAACCCTTGAACAGCTCGGTGCTGGTCTTGGCGTCCACTTTGCCGCCAAGGATATGGCGGGCCGCCTCGACCGCAAGGTCGACTGCGCTGGCGCGGACTTCGTTGACCGCCTCGCGCTCCGCCTGGCCGATCTTCTGCTCGGCAAGCGCGGTCCGGCGAGCAACGTACTCTTCGGTCTTCTTGTGTGCTTCTTCAGCGAGAAGGCTGGCTTCGCGCTTGGCCGACTCGACGATGTCGGCGGCTTCCTTCTCGGCTTCCTTGCGCTTGCGCTGATACTCGGCGAGCAGCTGCTGGGCTTCTTCACGCAGCTTGCGTGCGTCTTCGAGCTCGGCGCGGATGCGGTCGGCACGCTCATCGAGCGATTTCGACAGCATGCCCGGCACCTTCAGGTACAGGACAAGTGCGATGAAAATGACGAGAGCGACTGTGGCCCAGAATGTTGCGTCCATGGCCTTGCTCCTACTTGCCCGCTGCCTTGACGGCAGCAGCGATGTCGGCCTTGTCGACCTTGCCGGCACCCAGAGCCTGGACGATCGCCGCAGCGGTGTCCTCAGCGATGGAGCCCACTTCCTTCATGGCGTTAGCCTTGATGGTAGCAATGCGAGCCTCAGCCGTGGTGAGCTTCTGGTCAAGCCCGGCTTCAACTTCCTTGCGCTTGGCTTCGGCTTCCGCCTTGGCAGCGTCGCGTGCTTCCAGGCCGATGACGTTTGCCCTGGCTTTCGCCGCGGCAAGCTCCTGCTCGTAAGCGGCAACCGCCGCATCCGCCTCGGACTTCATCCGGGCGGCCTGGTCGAGATCCCCTGCGATGCGATCGCGACGCACCTCAAGGATACCGCCGACACGCGGCAGCACGGCGTTTTTCAAGAAGAGATAAAACAGGCCGAAAGTGATCGCGAGCCACAAGAGCTGCGAAGGATAGGACGACGAATCAAAGGGCGGGAAAACGCCTTTTGC
Source organism: Aminobacter sp. P4_D5 (assembly GCF_056401815.1). Lineage (NCBI taxonomy): Bacteria > Pseudomonadati > Pseudomonadota > Alphaproteobacteria > Hyphomicrobiales > Phyllobacteriaceae > Aminobacter > Aminobacter sp. P4_D5. Next base: position 132,259 of record NZ_JBFUIP010000001.1, read on the forward strand.
GCCGTGCTCAACGCCCGTGCTCGTGTGAGCCCCGGTACCGGCATCGGTCTGAGTTGCTCCAGCCGCAGGAGCGACTTCCTCGGCATAACCCGGTGTGACAAACATCTCTTTCCCCTGTCCATCCTACCGGCCGCAACGCGCGGCCGGTTCAATCGCTTAGCCGGTTCTCAGGTGAAGAGGAGCAGCAGGGCGATGAGGAGCGAGAAAATGCCGAGAGCTTCGGTCACGGCGAAGCCGAAAATCAGGCGGCCGAACTGGCCATCAGCTGCCGACGGGTTGCGCAGTGCGCCCGACAGGTAGTTACCGAAAATGCTACCGAGGCCGATGGCTGCGCCACCCATGCCGAGGCAGGCGATGCCTGCGCCGATTGCCTTTGCTGCGTCTACTTCCATTGTCCAACTCCTTGTGGATCGAAACTTAGTTGCGATTTCCCCACCGGCGGCAAGCCGCCGACGAATTCTTGCTCAATGGCCCGGATGCAGGGCGTCGTTGAGGTACATGCAGGTCAGCACCGCAAACACATAGGCTTGCAGGAACGCGACCAGGACTTCCAGACCGGTGATGGCGACCGTCATCAGCAGCGGCAGCAGCGAGCCGGCAACTCCGACAGCGCCGAGCGCGCTAAGGGAGGTCACAAAACCGGCAAAAACCTTAAGCGTGATGTGGCCAGCCAGCATGTTGGCGAAAAGACGAACCGACAAGCTAACCGGGCGCGACAGGAACGAGATCACCTCGATCAGCACCACCAGCGGCACCAGGATCCCAGGCACGCCTTGCGGCACGAACAGTTTGAAGAAGCCGAAGCCGTGCTTCATGAGGCCGTAGACAACGACCGTGCCGACGACCAGCAGCGCCAGCGCGAAGGTGACGATGAGATGGCTGGTGACGGTGAAGAAGTAAGGGAACAGGCCGAGCAGGTTGGCGACGAGCACGAACATGAACAGCGAAAACACGAACGGAAAGAACCGCATGCCTTGCGAGCCGGCGGCGTCGCGCAGCATCGAGGCCACAAATTCGTAGGACATTTCCGAAACCGACTGCATGCGGCTCGGCACCAGGCCGCGGCTCGACGTCGTCAGGAACAGAAAGGCTCCGGCGCAGACCACTGTAGCGACCATGAAGGCAGCCGAATTGGTAAAGGAGAAATCGAGGCCACCGATCTCGATCGGAATCAATTTCGAGATCTGAAACTGATGAATAGGATCGTTGGCCACGCTGGCCCCCCTTCGCCTAAATTGCGCCTTGCAGCGCTACTATTTCTTTTCCGGCTCGTCCGGCCGCTTATCGGCCGACCTGATGCCGGCTTCCGTAACCATTCCCGCTGAACGCAGGACATTGAGCACACCGGCACCGAAGCCAAGCAGCAGAAACACGATCAAGCCCCAAGGCGACGTGCCCGCCAGCCGATCGATGATCCAACCCAGACCGACACCCACCGCGATCCCGGCGATGAACTCGCTGGACAGCTTGAGTGCCTGGCCGTAGCCGGTCACACCGTTCGACTCTGTACCGTTCTTCCCCTCGTGGCTTGCCGGGCGTCTTGTCGCAAGTGTTGCTTCAAGCTTGAGCCGGCGGCGCTCGAGTTCATCGTCGCGGCGGTCGTTTTCGTCTCGATTTTCAGGCCGGTCGTTTCCAGTATCGCCCGGCCCTGATGGCTTGGCCATTGCAAACTCCCGCCCGGTCCGAGCGCATCCGTTCGTCCGCTTCAAAGTCGCCGGCAACATAGTTAGAGGGTGGGTGCCCGTCAAGCCACGCGGACACCCTTCTAACTAAGTATTTTAGCTAGCAAATTCAGTGAGTTGGCGAAGTGCGACATCCTGCCCACGCCTTCAGTCGGCGATCACCTGCCGAATCCGCGCGCAATCGGGGACTCGCTTGACCCAGGGAGCCGGGTCTCGGGCTCGATCAGCTCCAGCCGCCGCCATAGGTGCGATAAAAGATGTGGAGGCCGATCTTGGTCATCTTCTTCATCCCGCGCGCCCAGCCCGGGTTGACGTAGTTGGCGTAATAATGGGTCGACGAGCCGACTTCCGGGATGAAGATCTTGCCGGCGGTCACCGCCATAGCGACATCCTGAGCGGTCTTGTAATGCGATGGGCTGGTGACGCGGTCCTTGATGCCGTCGCAAGCGAACGAGAACTGGCAGCGGTTGAACCAGCCGTCGTTCTGGTAGACGACGCCGCAGATGCTGTCGGGATAGGCCGGGTTGCGCACGCGGTTCAAGATGACCTGGGCGACAGCCGCCTGGCCGCGCAGCGATTCGCCGCGCGCTTCAAAATAGATGCCAGTGGCGAGGCATGTCTGCTCGGCCTTCGAAAACACACTGGCCGGCAACGGGCTTTCCAGCCACCAGTGGTCGCCCTTGCCCATCGGCGGGATGAAGCGGCCATTGGCTTGATCGTCGCCCCCCAACAGGGCCTCGAACGGCGAGGCCTTAGCGTAGTCGGGCTCCGCCGGCGCATAGGCGGTGGCGAGCACGTCGGCATTGTCGTTGGTGACCAGGGACGCCAGCATCGCCGGCACGCCAGGCGAAACGCGCGCCTTGGTTTCCTTGACGTGGAAAGCCGCTGCGATCTGGACTTCCTTGCCCTTGATTTCGGGCTTGGCGAAGGTCAGCTTGAGGCCGCTGTCGAGAGCCGGTTGAAGCAATGAACTGGTGCGCTCGAAAACCGAACCGGCGGTGAAATTCTTCGGCGGATTGACCCGCGAGACGTGGATGATGCGGCCCTTCTTGTCGACGCGCACGACGCGCTCTTCGTCAGGCACATCGGAGGCGCCGAATTTCTTGCCGCGGAACGAGACGGTGCCTACGCCGGCGATCTTGACGCCCGAGCCGGAGATCGGGCCGGTAATGATGCCGTCGACGAAAGGCATTTCGGCGGCATGGACCGAGCCGGCTGCCGACTTTTCGACATAAGAGCTCCAGCGCGTGCTCTGTCCCTCGAGGCCGGAGACGAGGCTGGTCATGTCCTGATAGGCGGCGACGGTGGGAAAGCCGAGCCAGATTCCGAGCCCGACGACGGCGGGCGCCAGGAACGAACGTCTACCCTCGCGGGCAGCAGCAAACCGCCGTTTCACAACTCGTCGATGCACGGGAACTCTCCAGGACGCAACACACCCTACTGGAGAGAAAAATGATGCATTAACCTTGATAGAGCGTTAACGCGCGCCCTTAGAGCGACGCGCGTCCTCTTGGACGCGCAAAAGACGCTCTAACGCCTTGAATTTGCGCGTCGTACTTTCCGAAAATCTGAACTGATTTTCGGGTCGATGCGGCGTTGCTGCAATGTGGCAAGGACCCGCATGATGCGAGCCCTTTGAACTTCTCAGCGTTTTTTCTTGGCGCGTCCGGCAAAGGGATTGTCGGAGGTGCGCAGCGCCATGCGGATCGGCACGCCGGGCATGTCGAAGGCCTCGCGCAGATTGTTGACGAGATAGCGCACGTAAGACTGCGGCATCGCATCGGGGCGCGAGCAGGACAAAACGAAGCCCGGGGGCCGCGTCTTTGCCTGGGTGATGTACTTGATCTTGAGGCGGCGGCCGGCGACGGCGGGCGGCGGATGATGGGCAAGGATGCCTTCGAGCCAGCGGTTGAGCTTGCCGGTCGACACGCGGCTGTTCCAGACCCGGTGGGTCTTCATCACCGCGTCCATCAGCTTGTCCAGACCGCGACCGGTCTCCGCCGACATCGGCACGGCCTGCAGGCCACGCGCCTGCGGCAACAGCCGCTCGGTCTTCTCGCGCAGTTCGGCGAGCGCTTCCTGCGGGTTGTCGATCAGGTCCCACTTGTTGAAGGCGATGACGGGTGCCCTGCCCTCGCGGATGATCAGGTCGGCGATCTGCAGATCCTGCTTTTCAAACGGGATCGTCGCGTCGAGCACGATGATGACGATCTCGGCAAAACGGATGGCGCGCAGGCCGTCCTGCACCGACAGCTTCTCGAGCTTTTCCTGGACCCTGGCCTTGCGGCGCATGCCAGCGGTGTCGAACATCTTGATGTTGCGGCCGTGCCACTCCCAGTCGACCGAAATCGAATCGCGGGTGATACCGGCTTCGGGCCCGGTCAAAAGGCGCTCTTCGCCGAGCAGCGTATTGATCAGCGTCGACTTGCCAGCATTCGGACGGCCAACAACCGCGATCCTGAGCGGCTTGGTCTCGTCATAGGCATGGACATCCTCGGCGTCGGGATCGGCGATATCCTCGCCAATCAGCACGTCGCTTTCGGCGATGTCGTCTGCGTCGTCCTCGTCATCGGCAAAGACACGTTCCCTGCCGAGTGCCTCGACAACGGCGTCGCGCAGGTCTGGCATGCCCTGGCCATGTTCGGCCGAGATCTGCACCGGCTCGCCGATACCGAGTTCCCATGCCTCGAGCGCACCGCCTTCGGCACCGCGCGCCTCGGCCTTGTTGGCGACGAGCACCACCGGCTTGCCTGAGCGGCGAACGATCTCGACGAAGGTGCGGTCGTCAGGGGTCAGGCCAGCCTTGGCGTCGACCATGAAGAAGATGAGATCGGCTTCGTGGATGGCGATCTCGGTCTGCGCCCGCATCCGACCCTGGAGGGTCGCAGCGGCCGCATCCTCGAAACCGGCCGTATCGATGACGTCGAAGACGAGGTCATAGAGCTTGGCCGGATGGACGCGGCGGTCGCGCGTCACGCCCGGCGTGTCGTCGACAAGGGCGATCTTCTTTCCAACCAGGCGGTTGAAAAGCGTGGATTTGCCAACGTTCGGTCGGCCGATTATGGCGATCTTGAAAGCCATCAGACCCGCATCACGACGCGTTGCCGGAACCGCGGATCAGTTCGGCCAGGAGGTTGGAGCGCTGACGCACGTTGCGCGGAGCGCCGTCGTCGGAGGAAATCTGCTCGAAAAGCTTCTGCGCATCCGTGAGCTTGCCGTCCTTCCAGGCTGCAAGGCCAAGTGCTTCGCGAGCCGAATGACGCAGCGGGTTGGTGTCGTTGGTCAGCGTCTCGACGCGGCTCGACACATCGGCATAAGAACCGTGGTCGACCAGAAGCAGAGCTGCGCGCAGGCGCGCGATGTCGCGGAGGACGCTCGGGATCGAGGTGTCGGCGGCCACTTCGTCGAAGCCGGCAATGGCGGCCTTGAAGTCACCCTTGTCAGCCTGGACGGTTGCCGCACGCATGCGAGCCAACAGCGGATAGGCACCGTAGCCGTCCTTTTCCAGTGCGTCGAAAGCGGCGAGCGCCTCGTCGGCCTTTCCGGAATTGGCGAGCGTGAGGGCCTGCGAGAACTGATCGCCGGACTGGTTGGCGCTTTTTTCGTGCCAATATTCCCAAGCGACGAACATGCCTGTGCCGATGACGACCAGCACGGCGACGACGATGGCTGCGGGGCCATAACGATCCCACAGGGCCTTCGCCCGTTCATGGCGAATTTCCTCGTTCACCTCACGAAAGAAACTGTCGTCCGACATACTATCCAACCACCTTCGCCCCTCGGGGCCCGTTCTGAGCCTGCGTTTTAACGGAATTTTGCCGGCATGGAAGGGGGCCGGGTGGAAATTCGGTGGGTGTGGGTTCCCCTCGCCCCGTTTACGGGGAGAGGGTGGCCCGGAGGGCCGGGTGAGGGGCAGCACTAAATATTGCAAGTTCGCGCCGCCCCTCATCCGCCTGCCGGCACCTTCTCCCCGTAAACGGGGCGAAGGAGCCAAGCTTATTCACCGCCACGCCCCGTTTCCGGTCTGGCTATTGCTCATGAAAAGTTCGGGAAGCGGGGCGCGAGGCCGTGCCTTCCGATAATGATTGTATGGCGCGACGTTCGCGCCCCGCTCGGTGTTCTTGCCCCGCTCAGTCGCCTCGGCTTTCACCGCCAGCCGCCGCAAGGCCCGGGCTTGGGGGCTCATCACCCAGCAGGAGATCCGACCTCCTGCCAGCCCGGCACCGACGCTTCCCCCCGCTGCCCGGTGCGCACCGGGGTCCCGTGGAAGATCGCGAGGATGATGATACGGGAGGTTGGAAGGGCGTGGAGAAATGGGGACGGCTATCCACGGTGGTTGCTGACAGATGGTGACAGCTGGATGTCGCCTTATGAGGCCAATCCTACAGGTCGCGATCCTTCGCACCCCCCTCTGGTCCTGAGCTTGTCGAAGGGGCCGGCCATCTCCCCCACAAGGAGGGAGATCACGCCGTCATCGGCGCGCCGCAGCTAATCGCCAAAATCGCAAGACTTATCCCTACGATGTTGCAGGACGCGCGCTGCCGGCGACGAGACTAATCTCCCTCCTTGTGGGGGAGATGGCCGGCCCCTTCGACAAGCTCAGGACCAGAGGGGAAGGATCACTACGTTGAAGACGAGCCAAGGCGCTGAAAATGCCAGCAACCGTGGAGAACCATTCCACGCCGAACCTGCCCGCCCCCAAGCGCCGGCAGCCGCATGTCGCATTCCATGCCGAACGCAGACGTGCCACATTTGGCGGCTAACGCCCGACGTCACCAAATCCCCTGAAATTGCGCAGCAGTTACCTGAAAATGTCCAAAGCGTTCCTGAGTGCCCTTTTGTCCGCGTCGCTGGCCGCTTTTCCGGCGATGGCGGGGCCTGCCCCCAAGGTCGAGGACGTCAAGAAGCCGCAGGTGGTGCTGATCTCCTTCGACGGCGCGCACGACCTAGCGCAATGGCAGCGCAGCCGCGAGCTTGCGGCGCGCACCGGAGCTCGCTTCACCTATTTCCTGTCTTGCGTCTTCTTGCTGTCGCGCGAAACGCGCGGCGAATATCTCGCGCCCGGAAAATCGGCAGGCAGGTCGAATGTCGGCTTTGCCTCGGACAAGCAGGAAGTGGTCGACCGGCTTGGCCAGATCAACCTCGCCGCTGCCGAGGGCCACGACATCGCCAGCCACGCCTGCGGCCATTTCGACGGCGGCAAATGGAGCAAGGCGGAGTGGACCAAGGAGTTCGACGCGTTTTCGACTGTCATGCGCGACGCCTACAAGATCAACGGCATTTCGCCCGAGCCAGCCGACTGGGCGCAGATTGCGGCCTCGGTGAAGGGATTTCGCGCGCCCTATCTCTCCGACAGCAAGGGGTTGACGGCAGCGCTGCACGACAAGGGCTTTGCCTATAATGCGAGTGGGGTGTCGCGCGGGCCGGAAGAACCGAAGCTCGACGGCAACATGATGGAGTTTGCCCTGCCGCTGATTCCCGAGGGACCGTCGGAACGGAAGATCATTGCGATGGACTACAATCTGTTCGTTCGCCATTCGGGCGGCATAGACAAACCCGAAGAGGCTGCCAAATACGAGACCCGCGCCTATGACGCGTTCGACGCGGCTTTCGAAAAGCAATATGCGGGCGGGCGCATTCCGCTGCAGATCGGCTTTCACTTCACGCTGATGAATGATGGCGCCTATTGGCGCGCGCTGGAGCGTTTCGCCGGCGAGGTCTGCGTCAAGACCGATGTCGAATGCATCAGCTATGCCGACTATGTGGCGCGGCAGAACGAGGCTGCGCCGGTGCAGACCGGCGGGTGAAGGCGGAGTAGTCCGAACCTCCCTCCCCCTTGTGGGGGGATCGAGGGTGGGGGTAACCCTGCGAGCTAATGGGGCCAAATGACCCCCACCCCTTACCCCTCCCCACAAGGGGGAGGGAGACGTCGGCGGCTACGCTATTCCGATCACGCCACCGGCTGATCTTCCGGCCGCAGGCCAGCCTTTTCACGATCGAGATAGCGCTTGTCGATATCGGGCAGCGGTTCGCCCGAAAGCGTCGCCTCAAAGGCGCGCAGGCGCTTATGCACCGACTGCAATTCGACGATGGTCGACCAGGAATTGAGCAGAAACTGCAGCGATCCCGTAACACGCCCGAAGGCATTCGAAATCTGGTTCATCGGGCCAAGCGTGATCTTGTGTGCGACGATCGACGGCCCGAGGATGATGAAGGAGAATATGTTGTCGGCTTGCAGGTAGGTGTAGCGGACGACGTTGAAGTAGATGTAGTGGGCATAGAGCCGGAAGTAGTTGCGGCGCACATTGTCGAAAAGCTCGCTTGTGGTTGCGGGCTGGGCGCGGTCAGCATGGTCCTCGCCATAAACCAATTCCTTGCGGTAGGCTGCCTCGACACGCTGATTGCGGAACTGCAGACCGGGCAGCTTGATGCCGGCGAGCATGACCGACAGCGTTCCAAGCGCGCACCAACCGATTGCCGCGACAAGGAGCGGGTGTGGAACCGCGCCGATGATCGGCAACTCGGTGATATGCTTTTCCAACTCGATCAAGACCGGCAGGAAGGCGATCAGCGTCATGATCGACGCGACAAAACTCGCCCCCAGATCCTCCATGATCTGAGCGAAACGCATCGTATCCTCCTGGATACGCTGCGAGGCWCCTTCGATGTGGCGAAGCTTGCTCCAGTTTTCCACGAAGTAGCCGTTCATCGCCGTTCGCCAGCGGAATATCCAATGCTGGACGATAAATGCGTTGACGACTGAAACATTCATACCGATCAGCGCCAGCCACGCGAAGCTGGCAGCCCCCTGATAAAACTCGGCATTGGTCGAGTTGGCCGTCCCGGCCATCAGGCCCTGAACGTAGTCGAAGAAGGGTCCGTACCAGTTGTTCACCGCCACGCTGACCTGGACGTTGAAGTAGATCATGAAAAGGATGACGGAGGTGACGAGGATTGACCAGGACTGCCAGGGATGGGGCGAATACCAGTTCCAGAAAGCGTAAAACAGCAGAACGCCGGCCACAAAATAGATGTAGAACCACAAGAAGGGCGGCGACCAGAACACCGAGATGCCGATAATCGGTGGGACGCCTGCAGCCGCGGGCGGCAGGCCGACGGTAGCGCCGAGCTGCGCCCCACCGAAGAACCAGAAAAGAACAAGCGCAAGGCTCCAGAGGGCGGCCGAGGAGAAAAACAGCTTCGGCTGCGGGAAGAAGGATACGAACACGGTCCCGGGTTCCTTTCGGAGACGGCGGCATTGCCAATTGGCCGCATGAAGTCACACTTCGCGACACAAGGGAATCCCCGGCGGCGGCCGGTTGTTGCAATGCGTGCCGGATCGTGGCGATTTTCCGCACCTGAATATTACAGTTTGGTCATTTACAAAATCCGGGGACGAGATGAACCAGTCAGCCTTTGCCGCAGCCGGGCTCTACGCCGCGCTGAACACCTTCATTCTGTTGTGGCTGACGATGGCGACGGCACTGGTCAGGCGAAAGCACATGGTGCTGATCGGTGACGGCGGGATCGAGCATCTCGGCCGCACGATGCGCGGCCATGCCAACGCCATCGAAAACGTGCCTGTGATGCTGATCCTGCTTGGGCTTGCCGCGGCACTGGGCGCGCCGGCGGCGGCTATCCATGTGCTGGGCTTGGTGTTCACTTTCGGCCGCGCCGTCCATGCCTGGCATTTCACCCACCCGCGCGGGCAGCAATGGCAACGGGCGACCGGCTTTGGCCTCAGCATACTGACGCTTGTGGCAGCGGCGCTCGGCGTGCTCGGCCATGCGGTCATGCTGCTTTAGGCGCGGCAGGCTCTCTCACCCAACGCAGGCAAGGAACGGCGAAAACCTGGGTTGAACGGCAGGTCGCCAAGCTCGCGGGCATCCATGCGCTCGATGTCGGGATGAGACAGCGGATCGCGCATCCAGCCAAGAAAGCGTTCGCGCTCGGACTCAGGGCTGGACGGCGGAGCAAACAGCAGAGCATGCAAACTTGAGAAAATCTTCATTTGCCTTCTCCTAAGGCGTTGATCCTCTCATTCAAAAATCGCTACAATCCCCCAGTCTTTCAATCAAGAACTTGGCGGCTGGAGTTTAGAAAATCTTGAATTCCAACCTCAATCGCGTCCACCTCAACGGGCTCCGCGCGGTGGAGAGCGTGGCGCGCGGCGGCTCGCGGGTCAAGGCCGCCGAGGAACTGGGCGTTTCGGTGAGCGCGGTGAGCCAGCAGATCACCCGCACCGAACGCCAGCTCGGTCGCGCGGTTTTTCGGCGCAGCGGCTCGGGGCTGGTGCTGACCAGCTTCGGGACGGAATTCACGCGCCGGCTGACGTCGGGATTCCAAGAGCTTGCACGCGCGGTCGCCCTTGCCGACGAGGCGAGTTCGAAGATGCTGGTGGTGTCAGTGGCACCCGCATTCGCCTCGCGCTTCCTGGTGCCGAGGCTTGCTCGCTTCAACCAGCGCTTTCCCGATTTGAAACTCAGGATCGACGCCTCGACCGGGCTTGTCGATCTCGGCCATTCCGACGTCGACCTGGCGATCCGCATGGGCGACGGCAAATGGCCCGGCGTGCGGGCCCAGCTACTGCTGGCGCAGGAGGTGTTTCCTGTCTGCGCGCCCGCACTTGCGGTGAAGCTGAAGCAGCCGGCCGACATCGCCCAACTTCCCGTCATCGCCGACGAGAGCACGATGATCAGCTGGGAGCGCTGGTTCGAGGCGGCGGGGCTTGCGCCCTCCCCGGTGCTGCCGGCGGGGCCGTCCTTCACCGACCCGATCCTCGGCATCGACGCGGCGATCGCCGGCCAGGGCGTGGCGCTGGCCTGGCAGCTGCTTGCCGCCGATGCGCTCGCCGACGGGCGGCTGGTGGCGCCCTCGGCATCACGGTGGCGAGCGGGCTCGGCTACTATCTGGTGACGCAGGCTGCCGAACGTGCGCCGCGCAAGGTCAGGGATTTCTCAGATTGGTTGAGCGAAGAGATCACAGCGACCATGGCGCGGTTTGGCTCGGCTCAGCCTGGGAAGGCAGCGTCGTAGATCTCGGGCTTGAAGCCGACGATGCGGCGCTCGCCGAGGTCGAGCACGGGACGCTTGATCATCGAAGGCTGGGCGAGCATCAGGGCGATGGCCGTGTTTGCGTCGAGGCCGGCCTTGTCGGCATCGGGCAGCTTCTTGAAGGTGGTGCCGGCGCGGTTGAGCACGGTCTCCCAGCCGAATTCCCCGACCCATTTTTCAAGCCGCTCGCGGTCGATGCCTGAAGCCTTGTAGTCGTGGAACTCGTAAGCGAGACCATGGCCTTCGAGCCAGGTGCGCGCCTTCTTGATCGTGTCGCAGTTCTTGATCCCGTACATGGTCGGACGGTTCTGGGTGATGGGCAAGTTCGCCTCCGCGCGACAGGCCTGCGGTGAGCTCCGACTCGGCCAATTCAGATGCGATTTTCTTCCTATATGATGCCTGTTTTGGCAAGCAGCAGGGCCGAGACGTAAAGGCCGAAACCAAAGACCGTATGCGTTGCCAAGCTGCGCAGCCGCGCGACGTTTGGCCGGGGTGTTTTCGACGCGGCGAAGCCAGCCCCCATGCCAGGCTGCATGATGAAGAACGGGGCTGCGACTGTTGCCACGCCGACGATCAGTGCCGGCAGCAGTGTCGGTTGACGCGCCCAATCGAGGCCCCACATTGAGAGCAGAAAGCCCGCGAAGACGATACCGATGGCATAGTGGGCACTCCAGCCGATGACACCCTCGCCGCGAACGGGCGACGCCTGAGCGATGGCGTCATGCACGAAGCGGCCGCGCGGGAAATGGCCGATCCAGCGGCCGACCATCGCGAAATTGAGCGAAGGGATGCCGAAGCAGCGCTTCAGGAACACGCCCCAGAGGTCCATCACGATCGTTGCGCCGACGCCGATCAAGACCGCGCTTCCAAGGATTTCCAGCACTGCACTTACCTGCTTTCATTGGCGGCCTGTCGAGGATTGCCTGCCGCCCCTGGCGGCTTCGCATCTCCGCGCAGCGCATCATTACATAACTTAATTGATTGATTGATGGAGGAATGCTAGCTTCGTGTCAATGACATCAGCGGAAACCCAGATCTTCGCCGACATCGCCGAACTCGCCCGAACGCTTGGTAACGGCCACCGGCTGATGCTGCTCGAGCACATCGCCCAGGGCGAACGTTCGGTGGAGCGGCTGGCCGAGCTTTGCGGCCTGTCCATCGCCAATGCTTCGCAGCACTTGCAACAGCTCAGGCGCGCCGGTTTCGTGCAGCCCCGACGGGACGGAAAGCATGTGCTGTATCGCCTGGGAAACGGGCCGATCCTGCCCCTGCTCGCAGCGCTCAGGCACCACGCGGAACACAACCGCTCGGAAATCCACCAACTCGTCGCCGACAGTGTTGGCCTGCGCGAAGGGCTGGAAGCGATCTCGTCAGCAGAGCTGCTGGCACGGATGCAGGAAGGCAGCATCACACTGCTCGATGTTCGCTCGCCTGAGGAATTCGCGCTGGGGCATCTGCCCGGCGCGATCAACATCCCTGCCGATGAACTCGAGCGCCGGTTCGCCGAACTTCCGGCGGATCAGGAGATCGTGGCCTATTGCCGAGGCCCCTATTGCATCCTCTCCGTCGACGCCGTTGCGGCCTTGCGCGCGAAAGGTTGGCAAGCAAGCCGCCTGAAGGATGGCTTCCCGGACTGGAAGGCTGCCGGACTGCACGTCGAGACGGCGACGTAGGTCAATCCTATCTCCATGCGGTGCAGCTGAAATCGCGGCCGGCCGCGTCCCATGCTGACCTCGTCCGAAGCGATGGAGCGGCTCTTGCAACATGCGTTCAATCTAATTACATAGGAAGCTAATTATATTCATCCTAAGTGACAGGAAATGCGATGAGCGCCGACGTCCTGAAGAGCGCATTCTTCGATGAACTTCTGAAGGTCAACCGCAAGCTGCGGACGATGTTCGACGCCCGGGTGAAGAAGCGCGGGCTGACTTTGGCGCGCGCCCGGCTGTTGATGCAGATCGCCGAGCGCGAAGGCGACACTCAGGCGGAGCTCGCCGAGCTGATGCATATCGAGCAGCCGTCGCTTGTCGGGCTTCTCGACGGGCTGGAAAAGAAGGGGCTGGTGGTGCGCTGCACCACCGACGACGACCGCCGCGCCAAGCGAATCTTCCTCACGCCCGCCGCCCGGCGCGAAACCGATGGCATGATCGCCTATGTCGAAGAACTGCGCAGCCAGGTCCTGGCGGGCGTCGACGACGCCGATATCGAGAGCGCGACGCGCGTGCTAAGCATTCTAAGCCGCAACATCGGCGAGGCCGCCGAAGACTGAGTGGCGGAGATGCAGCAATCAGCAGATCCAGACGAGGACCGCGACGAGACAGCGGAGCCGCAGTCGGCCGACACCTCTGTACCGGCGCCCGCGCCTGCAACGCCCGCGCCGCCTGCCTTCGTGCCCAAGCCGCCGCTGATGGCAGCGGCCTATATCAGCGCATCCGTCATGCTGAGCCTGGCGCAAGGGCTCGGCATGAACCTCGTTTCCGCAAACATTCCGCAGATCCAGGGCTCGATCGGCGCAACCGTCAATGAGACGACATGGCTGGTCGCCGCCTATATGGCGCCCAACGTGTCGCTGTCGCTCGCCCTGATCAAGATCAGGACGCAATACGGTCTGCGCAATTTCGCCGAGCTCAGCATCCTCGGCTTCGTCATCGCTTGCGTGCTCAATCTGTTCATCAGCGACCTGCAATCGGCGCTGATCGTGCGCTTCATGAGCGGCATCGTCGCGGCCCCGATGTCGTCGCTCGCCTTCCTCTACATGCTGGAATCGTTCCCGCCCGAGAAGAAGCTCAACATCGGGCTGCCGATGGCGCTGACCGCGATCACGCTGAGCGCACCGCTGGCGCGGCTGATCTCCCCTTCCCTGTTCGACCTTGGCGGATTTCATGCCGTGACCATGTTCGAACTCGGCATGGCGATGGTTGCCTTTGCCCTGGTCTATGCCTTGCCACTGGCGCCGCAGCCGCGCGCCAAGGTGATCGAGAAGCTCGATGTGGTGAGTTACCTGCTGATCGCGGTCGGTTTCGGCTCGACGGCGATCGTGCTCGTGCTCGGGCGGCTTTACTGGTGGCTGGAAGCGCCATGGATCGGCATGCTGCTAGCGCTAGCGGTGGTGTGCATCACCATTGCCGCCGTCATCGAACTGAACCGCAAGAACCCGCTGCTCGACATTCGCTGGCTGGCAAGCCCGCCGATCCTGCATTTCACCGGGGTCTTGCTGATGTTCCGGCTTGTACTGTCTGAACAGGCGCTCGGGGCCTCCAGCCTGTTCCAGGCCCTGGGCATGAGCAACGACCAGACGCGCTTCGTCTACGGCGTCATCCTCGTCGCATCCGTCGCCGGCGGCCTGACCTGCGCCATGCTCATGAAGCACGGCAAGGAGGAGCGCATCCATATCGCGGCGCTGATCATGATTGCGGTGGGCGCCTACCTGGACAGCCGCGCCACCAACCTGACGCGGCCGGAACAGGTCTACTACAGCCAGGCGCTGATCGCCTTTGCCGGCGCGCTGATCCTGCCGCCAGCCATGAAGAGCGGACTGATGTCGGCGCTCAAGAAGGGGCCGAACTACATATTGAGCTTCATCATCGTCTTTTTGGCGACGCAGAGCCTAGGCGGCCTACTCGGTTCGGCCGTTTTCACCACCTTCGTCACGATCCGCGAACAATTCCACCACAATGTGCTGATCGAGCGCATCGCGCTGACCGACCCCATCGTGGCGCAACGTGTCGCCCAGCTCGGCGGGGCCTACTCCCGGGTCATCACCGACAAGATCCTGGTGAATGCAGAAGGGCTGGTCTTGCTGTCGCAGCAAGCGACGCGCGAAGCCTATGTGCTCGCCTACAACGACGCCTTCATGCTGATCACGGCAATCGCTCTCGCGCTGCTGTTCTTGCTCTTTGCCCACATCGCCGTCGTCGCCGTCCGCAACCGGATGGCCGCTCCCACACTCCAAGCCACCACGTGAACCGCCATGCTATCGAAAAGTCTCCACCTGCTCCGCTCCGCTAGCACGCTGCTGGCCATCGTGCTTGGCATCGCCGGGCTGACGCTGATCCTCTATGTCTGGCAATTGCCGCCCTTCAAGAGTTCTGTCGAGGTCACCGAGAACGCCTATGTGCGGGGACAGGCGACCATCCTGGCACCACAGCTTTCGGGCTATATCGCCGAAGTGGCGGTGCAGGATTTCCAGGATGTCAAGGCAGGCCAGCTTATGGTCCAGATCGACGACCGCATCTTCGTGCAGAAGCTTGAGCAGGCACGCGCGACGCTGGCCGCGCAGCAGGCCGCATTGGCCAATTCGGAGCAGCAGCGGCACTCGGCCGAAGCGCGGGTCAAGTCGGCCGAGGCGCAAATCGGGTCCGCCAAGGTTGCCTATGACAACGCGCAGTCCAGCTGGGGCCGGATCGAGCCGCTGCTCGAGCGCGGCGTGTCAACGCTGAGCGAGGCCGACAAGGTGCGCACGGCACTCGAACAGGCGCGCGCCGCCAACAGTCAGGCAGAAGCGGCAGCCGAGGTGTCACGCCAGGACCTGCAGTCGACCATCGTCGGGCGCCAGTCGCTTGAGGCTGCCGTCGCAGGCGCCGAGGCTTCCGTGCATCTCGCCGAGATCGACCTCAAGAACACGCGCATTGTCGCACCCGAAGACGGGCGGCTCGGCGAGGTTGGCGCACGCCTTGGCCAATATGTGGCGCCGGGAACGCAGCTGATGGCCCTGGTGCCCAAGCGCACCTGGGTGATGGCCAATTTCAAGGAAACCCAGCTTGCCAACATGGAGGTCGGCCAGCCGGTGACCTTCACCGTCGACGCGCTCGGCCATGCCACGCTGACCGGCCATGTCGAGCGTTTCGCACCGGCGACGGGCTCTGAGTTCAGCGTGCTCAGACCAGACAACGCCACCGGCAACTTCACCAAAGTGGCGCAGCGCCTGCCGGTGCGCATCAGCATCGACCCCGGCCAGGCGCTAGCCGAACAGCTGTCGCCCGGCATGTCGGTGGTGGTCAGCCTCGACACGCGTTCACAGCCAACGGCCGAAGCGGCGGCGCGCTAGACTAAAATCGCGCCAGCCAGGTGAAACGCATAAGCGGACCGGGAGCCAAAGCTACAGTTCAGCCTCATCTTGGAAACAGGCCATCGAGCAGGAAGCCGAGGCCTTTTTGGAAGGCGCCATCCCAATCATCATCCAACAGCAGCCGGGAGCGTTCGATTGTCGGGTGGCTGAGACGTGCAAGGCGCTGCTGTGCAGCGGCCTTGTCGTCGTCCGAGAGGTCGAAGCTCGCCCGGGTGATGGTGGCGCCCATCACAAAGTTCCACAGCGACCATATCGCGGCATTCATATCCGCGTCCGCCACACCGGCCCTGGACAAGATCTTGCTCAGCAGTTCCAGCCGACCGAGAATGCTCGGGCCGAGCGCCCGGCGCGGCAACAGCGATGCCGACCAGGGATGGCGCAGCATGCTGGCGCGCCAGTCTTCGAGCATATGAACGACATCTCCGCGCCAGTCTTGAGACTGAGCGATTTGCGGCGATGCGCGATATTCGAGCACATGGTCGAGCACCAGATCAAAGACATCCTCTTTGTTGTCGACGTGCCAGTATAGGCTCATCACGCCCGAGCCGAGGCGATCGGCCAGCCGACGCATCGTCAACCCGTCGAGACCTTGAGCGTCCAGCAGTTCTACCGCTGTTGCAACGATACGTTCCCGGGAGAGAGGTGGTTCACTGCGCCGCTCCTGCTCGGGCTGAGGTCCTTCACTTGTCCGTTGAGACCGTTTGCTTCGGGCGCCGCTAGGTTTGGCTGCCATTCGTCTTCCTCGCTGGTCGGAACCACGTTTTTGGCAGGCAACGTCAGGAATGTCGATGCGCGGCGATTGACTCGTACACCGTACCATACAATGTATCGCACATTGTGCGAGTCATCGCATGGGCAATGGGGCGAAGTTCGATCATGCCGGCCGCGAGGCAATGTTCCTCGCAGCCCGCGGAGCCCGAGAGAAAATCATGTCACGCGCAATCAAGCATCTGCTTATCGGAGGACTCATCATCATGACCATGGCAGTTCCGACTGCGGCGACAGCTAAAGAAAGTGATCGCAAGCTGACCATCGTCAATCCACCAAACCTCTACGACCCGTCGCCGAACGGCTACAGCACGGCGGTGATCGTGCCCGGCCAAGGCCAGGTGGCCTACATCTCCGGACAGGGCGGCCAAGACAGCACGGGAGGCTTGTCGCCCGACTTCGCTGTCCAGGTTAAGCAGGCCTACGCAAACTTGCGCACCGCCCTCGATGCGCTTGGGACAAGGCCGGATCAGGTCGCCAAGCTCACGGTGTTCGTGGTCGATCACGACATGTCCAAGCTTGGGGTACTGACCCAGAACGTCAAGGAAATGTTCGGCGAAGCGCTGCCGGCACAGACATTGATCCCGGTGCCCAGATTGGCGGTCGACGGCATGCTGTTTGAAGTGGAGGCCGTAGCTGTGCTTGACTAGCGGGTTCTTGGCCCGGTCGCGAGAAAGGCAAAAGAAGCGGGGTCGCGCGGGCGCGCGACCCCGTAGCGTTTGAAGTCTCAGCGCACCGGCGGGGCGTACATCAGGCCGCCGGCGTTCCACAAGGCGTTGATGCCACGGTCGATCTTGAGCTCGCTCGACTGACCAAGGTTGCGCTCGAAGATTTCGCCGTAATTGCCGACTGTCGAAACGACGTTGTAGGCCCAGCGCGGATCGAGCCCGAGCTGCAGGCCGCTGTCGCCTTCAGCACCGAGGAAGCGCTTGATTGCTGGATTGACCGAGGTCAGGCCGGCTTTGGCGTTGTCTTTCTTGATGCCGAGTTCTTCAGCCTCGACGAGCGCAAACAGCGTCCAGCGCACGATGTTGAACCATTTGTCGTCGCCCTGGCGCACGGCAGGTCCAAGCGGCTCCTTGGAGATGATCTCGGGCAGCACGGTGTAGGCGGCCGGATCGGTGAGCTTCAGGCGCTGGGCGTAAAGGGCGGAGGCATCGGTGGTGTAGACATCGCAGCGGCCGCCGTCGAAAGCCTTGATGATACCGTCGGCGGAATCGATGACGACGGGCTCGTATTTCAGCTTGTTGGCGCTGAAATAGTCGGCGACGTTCTGCTCGGTGGTGGTGCCCTGCTCGGCGCAGACGGTGGCGCCGGAAAGCTTGAGCGCGCTGTCGACGCCGAGGTCCTTGCGGATCATGAAGCCCTGGCCGTCATAATAGGCGGTGCCGACGAAGTGGATGCCCAAGCTGGCATCGCGTGACAAGGTCCAGGTGGTCTGACGCGACAGCAGGTCGACGCCGCCCGACTGCAGCGCGGTGAAACGCTCCTTGGTGGAGAGCGGGACGTAGCTCACCTTTTCCGGATCGCCGAGCACGGCAGCCGCCACGGCGCGGCAAAAGTCGATGTCGAAGCCGGACCATTTGCCGGAACCGTCAGGCGCCGAAAAGCCGGTGACGCCCTGGCTGACGCCGCAAGTGACCTTGCCGCGCTCCTTGACGATGTCGAGGGTGTCGGCTGATGCCGGTGCGGCCATTACGGCCGAGCCGAGCAGAAGTGCTGTGATGCACGTATATTTCATGTCTTCCTCCCTTGGTGTTTCGAGGCAAAGCCTAGGCTTGCCGCCGGCGCGTAAACGCCGGAAGTTGGTGAAATCCTCTGTGGTGAAGTCCCTCCGCGCGAGCCCGCGCGGGTCTGCTATGCCCCTTCGGCCAGCACCGCTGCGAAGGTTTCTTCCAAAACGCCGACAAGATGATCGGCATTGGCCCGGCTGAAGATCATCGGCGGGCGCATCTTCAGCACGTTGTCATGTGGCCCTTCGGTGCCGATCAAAACGCCGCGCGCCCGCGCCCCGTCATTGACCTTGCGGGCGAATGCTGTGGCCGGCGCCTTGGTCTTGCGGTCGGTGACCAGCTCGATGCCGAGGAACAGGCCCTGGCCCCTGACATCGCCGATGATCTCGTAGCGCGCCTGCATCTCCCTGAAGCGCGAAACCAGGTAGGCACCGATCTCTGCGGCATTCGCTAGCAGGCCGTCGCGCTCGATCACGTCGAGCACGGCAAGGCCCGCAGCGCACGACACCGGGTTGCCGCCGAAGGTGTTGAAATACTCCATGCCGTTGTTGAAGGAGGCGGCGATTTCCTTGGTGGTGACTAAGGCTGCCATCGGGTGGCCGTTGCCGATCGGCTTGCCCATGGTGACAATGTCGGGGGTGACGCCTTGGGTTTCGAACGCCCACCAATGCGAGCCGACGCGGCCAAAGCCGACCTGGACCTCGTCGGCGACGCAAATGCCGCCAGCGGCGCGCACCATGGCGTAGACTTCCCTGAGGTAGCCCTCAGGCAGGAAGACCTGGCCGGCGACGCTGGGGATGGATTCGGCCAGGAATAGGCCGGGCGCGCGGCCTTGTTTGGCCATGTCGGCGATCTGCTCGGCAATGCTTTCGGCAAAGCGTTTGGCGTGCTCCTCGACCGGCCAGTCCTCGGGCGCGCGATAGCTGTCTGGAATGGTCGCCTCGAAGACATGGGCGGGCCGGCCCTTGCCGCCCTTCCGCTTGTATTTGTAGGGACTGAGATCGATCAGCTCCTGGGTGGTGCCGTGATAGCCCCAGTCGAGCACGATAGCCTCGCTGTGGCCCGTATGGGTGCGCGCCATGCGCAGCATCAGTGAATTGGCCTCGCTGCCTGAACAGGCGAAGGACGCAACCGACAGTCCCTCGGGCAAGGTCGCTGTCAGGCGCTCGGCGTAGGTGACGATACCGTCGTGCAGATAGCGCGTGTTGGTGTTGAGCCTGGCAGCCTGTCGGGCGATGGCCTCGACGACGTCGGGGTGGGCGTGGCCGAGATGGCAGACATTGTTGAAGCAGTCGAGATAGGCGCGGCCGCGGTCGTCGATCAGCCAGGCGCCTTCGCCGCGCACGAACTTGATCGGCTCGGAATAGGAGATCGACAGGTTGGGCAGAAGCGAGTTTTTCCGCGCCGCGACGATCTCCGGACGCGTCCGGCCGGTCTGGACAAAGGTTTCGGGCGGGATGCCGGCAAGGTCGGCGGCATCGGGGAACAGCTCGCGCCAAACATCGAGATAACGCGCTTCTCCGACGCCGAGGATGTCGCGGGCGGCGAGGTCGGGATCAGCGGAGATCTGGAAATGCAGATGCGGCGCCCAACCGCCATTTTCTGCCGGCACGCCCATTTCGCCGACGAGTTCGCCTGCTTGGAGGTGCTGGCCGGCTTTAAGCCGCCTCGCCGCTTCATGGCCGAGATGGCCCCACAGCGTGACGAAGGGCGGGCAGCCCTGTGGTTCATGAAGGAGAGCAACGAGGCAGCCATAACCGAGCGGGTCTTCTTCGATCTCCACGCTTTTCACTATGGCGGCCAGCGGGGTGAACACCCTGGTGCCGGCGGGCATGAACAAATCGAGGCCGAGGTGATGGACCCGGCGCGCGCCTTCGACGAAACGCGACCAGAAAATGTCTGAAGTGTAGACCGTGCGCGCCTCGCCCCATGGGCCGATGCCGAGCGCCACACCATTTTCGGCGCAAAAGGCATCCCACCAGGCGGTGGCTTTCTCGGGCTGCTGTCCAGCGGAGGTGACGGTCATCGGATGGGCCGGATCGCCATAGGGCACCAGTGCCTTGACCAGCGTCGCCGGATGGCGCTCGAGGATCGGTGCCAGGCTCTTGCGGTTGGCACTGATCCAGCAGGCGATGGCACCAGCTCCAGGCGCAGCATCAAAACCGCAGGCGTGGCGCAGGATGGCGGTGGCGAACCTACGATTCATCGCACCGAGACGGCGCAGCAACCGCCAGGCCGGCGCTTCTGATATGGCGAGATAGGGATTGTCGCCTGTCTTTTCCTTGCGCGCGGCAGACAAGGTGACGCTGATGACCAGCCGCATGGCGATGAGGTCGAAGAGGACGTCGAGCTCGTCTTCACGCAGCGGATATTCGGCATGGAAGCCGGCTGCCAACGTTGCGGCGGCACCGATCGGGTCTTCGACGTCGAGGATCGAATAGGCGCAAGCGACGGCCACTTCGGCGATCAAAGGCGAATAAAGCGCGTCGCCGAAATCGATGATGCCGGCGATGCGGTCGCGGCCATCCTCATCGACCAGCACGTTCCAGTCGTTGGCGTCGTTGTGGATGACCTGCGCGCGCAAACCGGCGAGACGGGGAGCTACCTCCGCATCGAAATGATCGAGCAGGCGCCGTAGAAGTGCGCGGTCTTCGGCGTCAGGGATATGTGGCAGGCGCTGGCGCGCGGCACCGGCTTGGCGAATATCCCAGTCGAACGAGCGCAAGGCGCCGGGATGAATGAAGCCCTGCAGCGCGCGGTCGAGTCGGCCAAGCGCTGAACCCAGGTTTGCCAGGAGTTCGGGCGTGCGCTCGACCTCGGCCAGCGGCAAGCCGGGCAGCCAGGATACCAGCCGCAACGCGTGGCGCTCGCTACCAACACCAGCGGCCTCAGCGAGCGGCGTGCCGTTTTGCGAAATCTTGAGTCGGGGTGCCACGACGTCCGGGCTGGTGCGCGCCAGGTGATCGAGCAACGCGACCTGGAATTCGCTCTCGCTGGCGGGCTCGCTGGCATTGACGATCTTGAGGATCCACAGGGCGCCATCCTCGGCCGAAAGCTTGAAGTTCTGATCGCGTTCGCTGTCGAGCGCGGTGACGCGGCCGCTGACGCCGAAATGGCTCGCGGCCAAATCGGCGGCCTCTCCAAAAGAGAATGCGGGCGCGGGATGGGTCACGTCGGTCATGGGCTATCCGAATTTGCTGGTATTGAAGCTTGGCACGGGCCGAAAAATCGGGCATCCGGCAAAGCGTCGGTTGCACCGGCACTATGACTGCATGGACCGGCACTTTAACGGCACGGATCGGAACCAGGCGATGAAGGAACTCGACGCCAAGGACAGGGACATTCTGGGCATCCTGTCGAAGGAAGCGCGCATCCCGCTGAAGACCTTGGCCGGGCGCATCGGGCTCTCCCGAAGTGCGACCAGCGAACGCGTCGCGGCACTGGAAAAGACCGGCGTCATCCGCGGCTACCGCGCCGATATCGGCCAGATGGATAGCAATTTGGTGTCGGCATTCCTGATGGTGACGCTGGTCAGCACGCCGTCGATGGGGGTGCTCGACCAGCTGGCGCGCTACTCGGAGGTGCGGCGGGTGTCGTCTGTCACCGGCCAGCTCGACCTGATGGTCGAGGTCGAAGTGCCGTCCATCGACCGGTTGAACACGCTGCGCGACATCATCGCCACGCATCATAGCGTGCAGGATCTGACGACGCTGATCGTGCTGCGCCGTGATATCGAGCGGCGAGAATGAATGGCACCGGCTCGCGGCGCCACTGATGTTTGATCATTGTTTCTGGCCAGTGAACTGTACGACCAGCGGCAAGACGGAGAAGAAACGTGACGATCCGACAAATCGTGAAATATCCCGACCCTCGGCTGCGCCTCGTCGCCGAACATATCACCGTCTTCGACCAAAGCCTTCGCGAGCTCGCCGCCGATCTGCTCGACACGATGCGCGCGGCACCCGGCATCGGCATCACCGCGCCGCATATCGGCATGGCCAAGCGGGTCGTCGTGCTCCAGCTGGAAGGCGCCGATAGCGCGCGGACCTACGTCAATCCGAAGATCATCTGGGCGTCAGACGACATGCTGATGCATACCGAAGGCAGCGTGTCGATGCCGGGCGTGACGGAGGAGATCAGGCGGCATGCGCGGGTTCGCGTCAGCTATCAGGATCTCAACGGCGTCGAGCGGACTGAGGAGGCCGATGGGCTGCTCGCGGTGTGCCACCAGCACGAGATCGACCAGCTCGACGGGATCTTCTGGATCCAGAGATTGTCGAAGCTGAAGCGCGACCGGCTGGTCAAGCGCTATGAAAAGCTGCAACGGGCGCTCTAGAGTTCCGTCGAAGAGGCCGGGTGAGGATCAGGCTTCGGTGCTTGCGATATTGCCGCTGACGGTTGCCGCCCAGGTCCAGAAATAGGTCGCAAGGCCACGATCGACATGGACGCGGAGCCTTTCGCCGTGACGATAGACAACGGCATTGATGCCGGCAAACGAGATAGCCGCCGAAGCGCTCGCCTTGCTTGGATCAAGCGTCGTTGCGCGCGCGATGACTTCGTCGGTCGCACCTTCGATCTCGAATATCTGGAGCCCGGCACTGACCGTGGTCACGGCGAAGCCCTCGTGGTGCCAGCCTTGGCCGACGGAGGACGGGCCGGCAGACACGACCAGCAGCCGGTCGCGCGCGACCTGAATCGTACTAGTTCCACCCTTTGCCGCGCCGAATGCGCCTATCGGCTCAAGCGCTACACCAGATGCCTTGCTCCAGGCAGCGAGGTTGCCGCTGACGAGAAACTGGTTCAAGCCGGACAGCGAACGGATCGCAAGGCCCGATGTGTCGATGACGGCTGTCTGCCAATCCGGTATGGCTGTCCATTTTTCAGCGAGATTACGCATTGAGCCGCTCTCCGGAAGGATCAAAGGCGCAAGGGCCGGTGATCGTCGCGCGCCGGGCCATGCCGAGGTGCTGGATGTCGATCGTCTTGCCATGGCGCGCTGCCCCGCGCTCGATCAGGCCAATCGCTATCGGTCGCATAAGCGTCGGACTGTGGTAGCTCGACGTCACGAAACCCTGGCTCCTGATCTTGCCACCCTCACGCGAGATGCTATGCGCGCCAGTCGCCAGTGGTTCTTCGCCCTCAGCGACGGCGAGGCCGACCAACTGCTGGCGGTTCGCTTGCACGGCCACATCGGTGAACAGCGAGCGGCGGCCGACATATTCGGTCGCGCGCTTCACGCGCGGGCCATCGACGCCGAGATCATGCGGCAGTGTGGTGCCGTCGGTGTCCTTGCCGATGACGATATAGCCCTTTTCGGCGCGCAGGATCATCAGGGCCTCGAGCCCGATGGTCACTGCATCGTGCGCCTTGCCGGCCTCGTGCGTGCGCGCCCACAGGCGCTCCGCTTTGTCTGCGCGGATCGAGACCTCGTAGCTGCGGTCGCCGGTAAAGCTGACGCGGGCAACACGAACCGGGTCGGTTTCGAACGTGCCCTCGCCCATCGCCATGTGCGGCAGATCGGCATCATCGAGCGAAAGGCCAAGGTTCAATGCCGCGAGCAGTTTCCTGGCGTTCGGGCCGGAAACGGTCATCGTCGCCATCTCGGAGGTGGCGTTGTGGATGTAGACAGCGTCACGGCCAAAACGATCCTGCCGCCATTCCTCTAAGCGAGCGTGCACGGCAGCCACATGCGAGCTGGAGCAAGAGACGACGAAGCGGTGCTCGTCCAGCCGCACCAGAATGCCGTCATCGAAGACCACGCCGTTTTCCGACAGCATGAAGCCATAGCGGCAGCGGCCGGGCTTCAGCGTCGACATGGTGTTGTAATAGATGAAATCGACGAATTCGGCCGCCTTCCGGCCCATCACCTCGATCTTGCCAAGCGTCGAGCCATCGAACAGCGCGACCGACTGTCGGGCACGCCGCGCCTCGTCCTGGATCGCCCGGTCGGCATCCGCACCGCCATAATGGGCAGGCCGCAGCCAGCCGCCATATTCCTGGAAGACGGCGCCTTGGGCGCGGTGGGCGTTTTCGAGCGGCAGACGGCGCACCGGCGACATCAGCTCGCCACCGCGCGCACCAGCAAAACTTGCCAGCGGCACCGGCGTGAAAGGCGGGCGATAGGTGGTGGTGCCGACCTCCGGCACGGTGCGACCGGTGACGGCGCCCATCAATGCCAGTCCGGCAAGGTTCGAGGTCTTGCCTTGGTCGGTCGCCATGCCAAGTGTGGTGTAGCGCTTGAGATGCTCGACCGAGATGAAGTTTTCGCGCGCCGCGAGCTCGACGTCCTTGGCGGTCACGTCGTTCTGGTAGTCGATCCAGACGCGGCCCTTGGCACCTGGGATCGGCCAAGCGGCGAGGATGCCGCCGGTCGCTTCCACACCGGTGCTGCGCGGCGCGGCGGCCTTGGTCCCGCGCGGCATCGCTTTAGCGGCACCTTCGAAGACCTCCGCCAGCGAGACCGCGCCTGCCGCCGCACCGACGACGGCGGTGGCCTCGACTGGATCGCCTGGCAGGAAGGCGGCACGTTCGTCGCTCCAGGCGAGCTTGCCCCTCGCCTGGCAGAACAGATGGATGGTCGGCGTCCAGCCGCCCGATACCACAACGCAATCTGCTGCGAGGCTAGTACCATCATCCAGCTCAACGCCTTCGACGCGCATTTTTCCGCGCGCAGATACGACCAGGCGGCCTGCAACCTGCCTGACGCCCTTGGGCGCAGCCGGTGCGTCCTTGCGCATCTCAACCAGCGTGACGTCGGCACCGGCTTGAGCCAAGGCACCCGCAACCTCGTAGGCGCTGTCATTGTTTGCGGCCACCACGATACGCCGTCCCACCAGCACTGCGTAGCGCCTGAGATAGATCAGGGCCGCATCGGCCGACATGATGCCGGGCAGGTCGTTGTTGGCGAAAGGCAGCGGCCGCTCGATGGCGCCGGTGGCCAGCACGATCTGGCGCGGCCTGACCCGCCACAGCTTATCGGGCCGTCCATCGCCATGGCGCTGGTTCAGCCCGACCAGATTGTGATCGTAGATGCCGAAGGCGGTGGTGGACAGCAGAACCGTATGGCCTGCCCTGGAAAGGTCCCCGACCGTCTCGTCGATCCAGACGGAAGCCGGCTTGGCGTCGATCTCGCCCGCGCGATGATTGAGCGAGCCGCCCGGCCTGTGCTGGTCGTCGACCAGGATGACGGATTGCCCAGTGCCGGCGGCAAGCTTGGCCGCAGCCAGGCCGGCGGGCCCCGCACCAACCACCAGCACGTCGCAATGGCGATTGATCTGGTCGGCCGGCCCTGGAGATTGCCAGTCCGTGTCGACCGTTCCAAGCCCCGCGACCGCACGGATGCGCGGCTCGAACAGATGCCAGTCGGGCCACATGAATGTCTTGTAGTAGAAGGCAGCGGGGATGAAGCGCGAGAAACGGTCGATGAAGGCGTTGCGGTCGGCGGCAGCGTTGGGCGATGCGTTGACGCTTCTGGCGATCATGCCGTTGAGCACCAGCTCGGTGGTTGCGCGTGTGTTCGGGGTTGTCGCGACACTGCCGTTGACATCAACCAAGGCGTTCGGCTCTTCGACGCCGGCGCCCCAGATGCCCCTCGGGCGATGGTATTTGAAGCTGCGGCCGACTACGGCCACGTCGCTGGCAAGCAGGGCGGAGGCGATGGTGTCGCCTTCAAATCCCCGCACCGTGCGGCCGTCAAAGGTGAACGAGACCTGGCGGGAGCGATCGATGGCGCTGCCGCCGGAAGACAGGCGCGTCGCGGTCATTGGGCGTGCTCCGCACCGTCGAGCGATGTCGATGAGCCGACCTTGTGGCTGACGCTGTCGCGCTCCATGACAAAGAACTCGCCGCAATTCATGTGCACCCAGACTTCGCGGACCGCGCCCTTGGGGTTGTCGCGCATATAGAGATAATTGGCCCAGCGATCGGCGGTGACATCAGCGCCATCGGGCCGGAGGTTTCCGGCCTCGCCGCCAAAGTGAAATTCGGTCTCGTCGCGCGCGCCGCAGAAGGGGCAGGAAAAGAGCTGCATGATTGACTCCAGGTCCTAATGCGCGATGCCGGAACCGGCGGCTTCGTCCAGCAGGCGGCCGGTGACGAAGCGGTCGAGATCGAAGGGGCGGCTGATGTCGTTGTGCTTGCCTGTCGCCAGCAGATGGGCAAGCAAGGTGCCGCCAGCCGGGATCGCCTTGAAGYCGCCAGTACCCCAGCCGCAATTGAGGAAGAGGCCAGGCAGCGGCGACTCGCCAATCACAGGCGACGAGTCCGGCACCACGTCAACGATACCGGCCCATTGCCGCATCAGCTTGAGCTGTCCGAAAGCCGGGAACATTTCGAGCAGCCCTGAAATGACGCCCTCAAGCGTCGGCAGATTGCCGCGCTGGCCATAGGAGGGCACGCGATCGAGCGCGCCGCCGATGACGATCTCGCCCTTGTCGGACTGGCTGACATAGACGCCGGTGCCCGGCGACAACACGACTGTGTCGAGGATCGGCTTGACCGGTTCGGAGACGCAGGCCTGAAGCGCATAAGAATTGATCGGCAGGCGGAAACCGGCCTTTGCCGAAAGCACCGACGAATGGCCCGCGACCGCCATGCCGATGCGGTCGGCGCGAATGCTGCCGCGCGACGTGTGCACGCCGCGGCAGCGGCCGCCCTCGACTATGAAGTCGGTGACCTCGCAATTCTGGATGATGTCGACGCCGAGCGCGCTCGCGCCGCGCGCATAACCCCAGGCGACCGCGTCATGGCGGGCGGTGCCGGCCCTGCCCTGCCACACGCCGCCGAATACGGGAAAACGTGCATCAGGTGCAAAGTTGAAGATCGGGGCGACTCGTTTGACGTCTTCGGGCGAAAACAGCTCGGCGTCGGTGCCGTTGATCTGCATGGCGTTGACCGTGCGCGCGGCGATCTCCATCTCGCCGATGCTGTGGCAAAGCGTGACCATGCCGCGTTGGGAGAGCATGACGTTGTAATTCAGCTCCTTCGACAGGCCCTCGTAGAGCTTGTGCGCCAGGCCGTAGAGCGCAACGCTTTCGGGATAATAATAGTTGGAGCGCACGACCGTCGTGTTGCGGCCGGTGTTGCCGCCGCCGATCCAGCCCTTTTCCAGCACGGCTATGTTGGTGATTCCGTGAGTCTTGGCCAGATAATAGGCGGTTGCCAGGCCATGCCCGCCACCACCGATGATGACCGCGTCATAGGTCTTCTTCGGCTCGGGCGTACGCCAGGCGGGTTTCCAGCCCTTCTGGCCGGCAAAACCTTCCTTGATCAGCGACAGCGCGGAGTAGCGGCGGGTCATTATGCCATTTCCTGGAAAATATTCGTCTTATGCCTGATCGGGATGATGCGAGGCTGACGCCCGCACAGGCATAGGAATCCTCCCGAACCGGGAGGAAACTAATGGCAATGTACATATATGTCCAGAGGGTGAATTGGTCTCGACGCTACCCTACTAGGCGGTCGTGGAAATCGGCCACTTCGGAAGCCTGATCCTGGTGTAGGGCAGGCTGGACAAATGCGAGGTGACGGTACCTTTCGAGGCGGCGTAGATCACGGCACTTGCGACCTTTTCGTAGGATGCGCGGAAGTGCTGGGTCGACTTGACCACCACGATGCGCTTGCCTGCCAGATCGCAGCCGATGCCGGTGAACAGGTCGGTGTCGATCGCCTGGGAGCGTTCGGAAGCGAGCAGGATTTCGACGCCGTCGCAATCGATCAGCGCGCAATCGCCCATCGGCGACGGCACGCCGCCAAGGCCGGTCATCACCAGCTCGCGCTTCAGCGCCACGACACGGCAGTTGACATCGACCGGATCGCCCGAGCTTGGCCCGATCTTGCCACCGACGCGCAGCGGCAAAACAGCACCCTCGCCGGCCTCGAACACCAGCCGTACCGCGATCGGGTCCCACAGCGGACCGATGACGGCGTCGCGGATGCCGCGCTCGAGCATTCGGGCGAGGAAGAAGGTTGAATCGCTTGCGGCACCGCCGCCAGCATTGTCGGCGGTATCGGCGATGACAACGGTTCCCACGGGTGCCGCGAGTGCCTGGTCCAGCGCCTCGTCGATCGAAGGCATCGGTGGCACGATCTCGGCACGCATGGCATAGAGGTCGTCGGCCAGCCGCCGTGCCAGCGATTGCGCAAGGTCTTGATTGTCGTCGGTGTAGACCACCACGCGCGTTCCCATCTCGGGCACGTCGGCCCAGGGGAAGCCTTGGGCGATCGACACCGACAGCACCTTGTCCTTTTGCTCCATGGCGCGGATGCCGCTGATGATCGACAGCCCAGGTTCGGTGGTGGTGCGGATGAAGGTGACCATGCCGGTGTCGACAAGGGCCGCCTTTGGTTTGATCTGGCCGGTGGCGATGCGATGGCAGAGATCGACAAGCTGGACGCCACATTCATAGACGTCGGTGTGGGGGTATTCCTTGTAGGTCAGCAGGATGTCGACATTGTCGATCATCTCGGCAGTCATGTGGCAATGCGGGTCGAGTTCGCAGCCAACGACCGTATCCGGACCGACGATCGCGCGAATGCGGGCGAGGATATCGCCTTCGCAATCGTCGTAACCTTCGGCAACCATGGCGCCATGCAGCGACATCAACACCATGTCGACCGGCTGGGCGGCGCGGAGATCGTCGAGCAACTGGTCGCGCAGCGTCTCATAGGCATGGCGGGTGGTGGTTCCGCCCGGTTCTGCCGAGGCGCTCAAGCCTTCGAACAGGGTCCAGCCCTCGCGGGGGCCACGTTCGCGCGCTGCCCACAGCTGGCCGCCGTAAAGCGTCATGTGATCAGGATGCTGGCCGGCAGGATAGTAGTCGCCACCTTCAACGAAGGCAGTCAAGCCAGTGGGGATGGGCGAGAATGTGTTGGTTTCGGTCGCAAGGACGGCACTGAACACGCGCATGAATAGACAACTCCGCTTGCGGGTTATGAGGCAAAGATTTCAGCGAGGCGGGCATGCGCCGTCTCGGTGTCGATGACGCTGGCCTCGCCGATCAGGACGAGGCGGCAATCGGGCTCGAATTTCGGAAATGGGCGCAAGGTGGCGCGCCGCCCGACCATCTGCAGCAGGAAACTTTGGCCGGGCCGCTCGATGAAATTGACGATGCCCTTGGCACGGATGAGCTGTGGCGCAAGCTGGTCCATGCCGGCCTGAAAACGATCGAGCGCGACAGAGCCTGCCGACTGCCACTCGATCGAAGTGAAGCGCGATGCCCCGACCTTTGCCTGGCCAGGCTGGGCCTGAGGCCGCTCAGCGACAAGCAGTGCTTCGATCGGCATGGCATCGCCGTCGGTCTCGAAGACCAGCGTCTTGTTGAGCCAAACCAGCTCCGCGCGGAGCGCCTCGCTGGAGCTCTCRCTCAGTCCGGTCTTGGACAGGGCGATGAAATCCGCTGCTTCAACCTGGGCGCGCCACAGCTCGTCACGCATGCGGCCGGGATTGGCAGCCACCTCATCGGCATCGACGACGGCGACCACCGCATCGAGCCGGATGTCGTTCCACAGGATCGGGTCCATCAGCGTTTCGGTGATGCCCCTGGGATCGGCGACGCCTGATGCTTCTATGACGATGTGGTCGGGCTTGACGGGCTGGGAGAGCACGAGTTTGAGCGTCCGCAGCAGGTCACCTTGCAGCGAGCAGCAGATGCAGCCGTTCTTCAGGCCAACAACTGTGTCGGCGGCGTCAGCTATCAGTTCGGCGTCGATGTTTATGGCGCCGAAGTCGTTGACGATGGCGCTGATGCGGCGGCCGTCGGAGCGCACCAACAGCTGGTTGATGAATGTCGTCTTGCCGGCGCCGAGGAAGCCGGTGACGACGAGGACCGGGACGCTCACGCATCACCTCGCCTGATCGGGCGGCCTGGTGCTGCCGCGCGGTCGAGGACGCCGTCCGCTATCACCGCCTGACCATTGACCAGCACGTGGAGCATACCTTCGGCCGGCAGGTTCATCTCGGCGAAGGTGGCGCGGTCGGCGATGGTGGTGAGATCGAAGACGACGATGTCGGCATCGCAGCCCGGCTGCAGCCGGCCCTTGCGTTTGAACAACGGCGCGCAGCTCTCGACGATCCGGGCCGGTATCAGCGTGCATTTGGCGATCGCTTCGACAAGCGGGATCGCATCACGCTCGCGCACCCACTGGCGCAAGAAACGGGTGAAGGTGCCCGAGGACCTTGGGTGGGCGGTCTTGTCTGCTCCGAGCGGCCATTCATTGCCCTCATAGGGCGATCCGTCCGGCTGGCTCCACGGCATGGCGTCGGAGGCAATGGCGCCACCGGGATACATCACCGAGACGTCGAGCATCGCGCGGTGACGCGGATTGTCCTCGGTGTCGAGGAAGTGCCAGAGCACCAGTGCCGAGGGATCGGCCTGCCGGACCTTTTTGAGATCGTCGATGCCGTCGAGGCGGCGGTGCGTGGTGACCAGTTCGATCGCGTCGTAGCCGGTGCCGGTGCGGGCCGAAAATGCCGGGTCGACGAAGAACCCGGCGCTGACCACGGTCGAGCCGGTGCCATAGGGATAGGCTTCGGTGGTGATCTTCAGCCCTTGCGCCTGGGCTTTGGCAATGATGGCCGCCGCGCGCTCGACATCCTGCAGGCTTGTCGAGTTGAGGTGGCAGATGTGCATGTGCGCGCCTGTCGCACCCGCCAGCCCGATCAGTGTGACATAGGCCTCGATCGAGCTCTTCGGGTCGATGTTCGACATCTGCGCGATGTGGGTATAGGTCGGCGTGTCGGTTTCGGCGGCCAGATCGCAGATCAGGCTCATTTCCTTGGCGCCAGCGCCGGGCGCGTAGCCGGCGGGAATGCCGATGCCAAGTGCGCCTTCCTCGATACCCTTGCGGGTGAGTGCCACGATTTCGTTTGCTTGCGCTTCGGTGGCGGCATCGGTCGACCAGCGCGGGTCGTCGAAGCCGCGCCCCATGACTGTGATCGGCGCTTCGCCCGGCTTGAGTTCCATCCCGATCATCACCGCCTTGCGGGCAAAGACCCAGGCGGAAGCGGTGCCGTAGTTGAGCAGGCGCGCGGTGTTGGCCTGCGCGTCGTACCAGCCGCCGACCGGCAAGGCGCCGACTTCCAATTCGAGGGCGGTGGTCACGCCATCGAAGGCCTGCATGCGGTCGGCAGGCACGGACTGGCCATGTGCGTGGAGGTCGATGAAGCCGGGCGCAACGATGAGGCCGGTTGCGTCGATGATGCGATGCGCCGGGCCAAGATCGGCGCCGATGGCAGCGATCCTGTCGCCCGATATGGCGATGTCGGCTACTTCGTCACGGCCGGTCTCGGGATCGATGACGCGCCCGCCTTTGATCACGATGTCATGCATGGGCGACCCTTTCAGCGGCGCGGCGCTTCTTGCCCGGCACGGCGTCGATCAGCCGGCGGGTGTAGTCGGACTTTGGCGTGCGGAAAATCTCTGATGTCGGGCCGACCTCTTCGAGCACACCCCGGTTCAACACGCCGACACGCTGGCACAGGTGATCGACGATCGACAGGTCGTGCGAGATGAACAGCATCGCCAGGCCCTGCTCGGTGCAGATCTTGCGCAGCAGTTGCAGCACCTGCGCCTGGCTGGAAACGTCGAGCGCCGAGACCGGCTCGTCGGCGATCAAAAGCTTCGGACTGGAGGCCAGCGCGCGGGCGATCGCGATGCGCTGGCGCTGTCCACCCGAGAACTGGTGCGGGAAACGGTCGAGCCAGTCGGGGTTGAGGCCGACCTGCTCCATCAGTTCAGCCGCGCGCGCCGTCAGTGCCGACCCCCTGAGGTCGGTGTAGGATTTGAGCGGCTCGGCCAGGATGTCGCGCACCCGCCAGCGCGGATCGAGCGAGGCATAGGGGCTCTGGAACACCATCTGAACGTCGCGGCGCTTGTCGCGCAGTGGCTTGCCGCGCAAAGCGAGCCAATCGCCGCCGTCCAAGCTCACCGAGCCGGCACTCGGTTCGGTGAGCCTGGCGATGATGCGCCCGATGGTCGACTTGCCCGAACCGCTTTCGCCGACGAGCCCAAAGGCTTCGCCGCGCCTGATGGTGAAGCTGACGTCGTTGACGGCGGTGAGCTGGCGCGGCTTCTCGAACAGCCGGCCCGACAAGGTGAAATGGCGAACCAGCCCGCGCACTTCGAGCAAAGCGTCATCAGCCATGGCTCACCTCGGCCTGCATGTGACCGGCACCGAAGCTCGGCCGCGCGTTGAGCAATTGCAGCGTGTAGGCATGCTTGGGGCGGCTCAGCACATCGTCGACATGGCCGGCTTCAACGATGACGCCGTCCTTCATCACGACGACGTCCTCGCAGACATCGCTGACGACATCGAGATCGTGGCTGATCAGGATCATCGCCGTGCCCTGCTCGCGGCTCAGCTCCTGCATCAGCCGCAGGATCTGCGCCTGCACGGTGACATCAAGTGCTGTGGTTGGCTCGTCGGCGATCAGCAGGGCCGGCTTGAGCGCAATCGCCGCAGCGATGACCACGCGCTGGCGCATGCCGCCGGACAATTGATGCGGGTAGGCGTCGATGCGGTGGGAAGCTTCCTGGATGCCAACACGTTCGAGCAGATCGAGGCTCGCTGAGCGGAGCGCCCGGCGCGACATGCCGGGGCGGTGGAAACGGAACACCTCGCCGATCTGGTCGCCGACGCGCATGACCGGGTTCAGCGTCGCCATCGCATCCTGAAACACCATGGCGATACGATTGCCACGCAGCTTGCGCCAGTCGCGGCTCGACAATCCAAGCATGTCGCGGCCTTCGAAGGTGACCGCGCCGCCCAATGTGGCGCGCGACGCGTCGGTGAGCCCCATCAGCGCATAGCCGATCGAGGATTTGCCCGAGCCGCTTTCGCCGACGACGCCGAGCACCGAACCGGGTGCCACGGAAAAGCTGACTCCATTGACCGCGCGGACCGGACCGTGGCGGCTGGGATAGTCGACCGTCAGGTCGCGGACCGACAACAAGGGAGAGGCTGTCATGTCACATCCTCTCCAGGCGGGGATCGAAATAGTCGCGCAGGAAATCGCCGAACAGGTTGATGCCGACCGAGGAGATCAGCACGGCGATGCCGGGAGCAATCACGATCCATGGCTGCTCATAGAGAAAGTCGCGGCCTTCCGAGATCATCACGCCCCAGGATGCGGTGGGCGGCTGSACGCCGAGGCCGAGGAAGGACAGAGCGGCCTCGGAGATGATCACCAGAGCGATGTCGAGGGTGGCGACGACGAGCACCGCCGGCAGCACATTGGGCAGGACGTGGGTGAAGATGATGCGCAGCTGCGACACGCCCATGGTGATCGCGGCATCGACATAGTCGAGGGTGCGGATACGCATGGTTTCGCTGCGCACGATGCGGGCGAAGTTGATCCACAGCGCAAAGGCCAGCGCCATGACGAGTGTGGCGAAACCCGCGCCCAGCACCGCCATGAAGATCAGCGCCAGAAGCAGGAAGGGAAAGGCGAGCTGGAAATCGACGATGCGCATGATGATGGTGTCGACGATCCCGCCGAAGTACCCAGCCAATGCGCCGAGCGTCGAGCCGACGACCAACGCGATCGACACCACGATCAGCGCCACCTGGATCGAGACCTGTGCGCCCATGATGGTGCGGCTCAGGATGTCACGGCCCATATTGTCGCCGCCGAGCAGGTTGGTGGTGCTGCCGCCATCCTGCCAGACGGTCGGAGCATAGCGCCATTCGATGACCTGCTGGGCATGATCATGCGGGGCCAGACTCGTCGCGAAGATTGCGCACAATACAACGATGGCAATCAGAAACAGGCCTGAGATGCCCTTGGCGCTGCGGCTCAGGGCACCGAGAAAGCGGCGCTCGCCGATTGCCTTTGTGGCGGCAGGCACGATCACGGCCTCAGTCATTGCGCACCCTCGGGTCGATGAAGCGGTAAAGGATATCGACGATCAGGTTCAGCGAGATGAACAGTGCCGCGGAAATCAGCACCACCGCCTGGATGATCGGATAGTCCCGGACCTGGATCGAATCGACGGCAAGCCGACCGATACCGGGCCAGGCGAACACCGTTTCGATGACGACGGTGCCCGAGAGCAGCGCCCCCATCTGCAGGCCGGCCAAAGTCACGATCGGCAGCAGCGCATTGCGCAGCGCATGGCGCAGGATGATGGTGAGGCGCGGCACGCCCTTGGCGGTGGCGAAGGTGATGTAGTCCTGCTGCAGGACTTCCAGCATGGCCGAGCGGATCAGTCGGGCATTGACGGCGACCAGCACGAAGGCGAGCGAGATCGACGGCATGATGAAATAGCGGAAGGCGTTCCAGAAGATGGAAAAGTCGCGCTCGGTCACTGCACGCCCTATGCTTGCCAGCGCCGATCCGCGATAGCCCGACGCGGGCAGCCAGCGCAGCTCGATGGAGAACCACAGGATCATCAGCACGGCGAGCAGGAAGCCCGGCATCGACACGCCAAGCACAGCAACGAAGGTGCCGGCATAGTCGATCCAGCTGTCGCGCTTGAGCGCTGTGACGATGCCGAGCGGGATGGCGATGGCGAATGCGAGGATGAGCGTCCAGAAGGCGAGCTCGCCGGTCGCCGGCAGGCGCTCGGCGATCAGGCTGGTGACAGGAACGCCCTGGCGGATCGAGGTGCCGAGGTCGCCCTGCACGGCACTGCCGAGATAGGCGACGAACTGCGCGGGCACGGAGCGCGTCAGCCCCATCTTCTCGCGCAGCATGTCCATGTCCTGGACGCTCATGCCGGGATTGCCGGCGGCAATCACGTCGACCGGATCGCCCGGCACGAGCTTGACCAGCGAGGCCACCACAAGGATGACCCCGAGGAGAATGACGGCCGCATAGAGCAGCCTCGATACCAGCAACCTCAGCATCAATCGGCGCGAGTCACGAGGCCATGCCGAGCTTGTCGATGCGCAACTCGCCGCCGGCATTCATGCGGGCATCGACGACGTCCTTGGCGACGACGGCGAAGTTGAGCGGCTCAAACAGCGGCTTCCAGTAAGCTTCCGTGACGACCTTGGCCTGGATTTTGTCGAGTACCGCCTGCCGCGCCGCCGGGTCGGAGGTCACGCGCTGCTCGGCGATCATGCCGTCGAGTTCGGCATTCTCGTGGAAGG
Source organism: Aminobacter sp. P4_D5 (assembly GCF_056401815.1). Lineage (NCBI taxonomy): Bacteria > Pseudomonadati > Pseudomonadota > Alphaproteobacteria > Hyphomicrobiales > Phyllobacteriaceae > Aminobacter > Aminobacter sp. P4_D5. Next base: position 167,654 of record NZ_JBFUIP010000001.1, read on the forward strand.
CCCGGTTCAGCGCGCCCTTGGTGTGCAACACCGGATAGACGATATCGGCATCGGTGTAGGAATAGGTGGAGATGACCATGTCTTGCCCGCCCTGCGCGGTGATGGCCGCCCATTGCGCAATCGGCAAGGTTTCGATCGCGATCTCGACGCCGATCTCGCGCAGCTGGGCCTGGATCACCTCGGCGGTGCGACGGATGACCGGCGTGTCGTTGGCGACAAGCCTGACCTTGAGCCCATGGGCAACTCCTGCCTCGGCAAGCAACGCCTTGGCCTTTTCCGGATCATAGCCGTAGGACAGCTCAGCTGTCTTGGGCGAATAGCCTGCGATCGAGCTCGCTATCGGCGAGGTCGCAGGCACGGCGAAACCGTCAAGCGCAAAGGCGATCAGCCGCTTCTGGTCGATGGCATGCGCAAAGGCCTGGCGCACCTTCGGATTGTCGAAAGGCGGGCGCTTCTGGTTGAACACCAGCGCGCGCATCATCTGGGCCGGGCGCTCGATCATGATGGCATCGGGGTTGCCGCGCAGGCGCCGCACGCTGTCCAGCGGAACCGAGGCTCCACCATACATGGCATTGATTTCGCCTGTTTCGAAAGCCGCGATACGGGTCGAATCCTCGGGGTAATGGAACAGTTCGACAGCATCGATGCGCGCGGGCGCGGCAACGGGCGCATAGTCGTCGTTGCGCTCCAGGCGCATGCCGCGGTCGGTCGACCATGACACGAACTTGAACGGACCGGCACCAACCGGTTTGCGGCCGAACTGATCACCTGCGGCCTCCACGGCTGCACGCGAGATCGGCGCGGAATAGCCGAGCGTCAGGCCGACCCAGACGGCAACGAAGGGCTCCTTGAAGTGATAGGCTACGGTCAGTGGGTCGATGACTTCGGCGCGTTCCAACGGGCCAAGGAAGAAGGCGCTGGGCGACGCCGCTTCAGGCGCCAGATGGCGCGCGACGGTCCAGGCCACCGCCTCGGCATCGCAAGGCGTGCCGTCATGGAACTTGACACCCGGCTTCAGCTTGAAGGTCAGCGTCTTGTTTTCGTTGCTGAAGGCCCAGCTTTCGGCGAGGCCCGGCAGGACCTCGCTGTCGTAGCCGGCACGCGCCAACGGCTCGTAGATCATGTCCATCGTCGTCGAGGACACCGACAGCGTGGTCTTGTGCGGGTCGAGCGTATCGGGCTCTTCCGAGCGGCCGACACGCAGCGTGCCGCCGGTCTGCTGGGCAAGTGCCTTGCCGGGCATGCCAAGCGTTGCGGCAGCCGCAAGGGCAGCGGCGCCACCGAGGAAGCCGCGGCGCGACAGGGTGGCCTGCTTGAAATAGGCGCGTGCCAGCGCGTCGAATTCCAGGGGAGACAGGTTCCGAAGGGACATTTTACACCTCGCCGTAAGTGGTTGATCAGGCTCGCTTGAAGGCCAGTTTCTTGATGCGGTCGGAGTTCATCTCGAAGCCGTCGCCGGTCACCGCCAGCGTCGCATTCCACGGCAGGCCGGGACGCATGTCAGTGCCGGGCTGCAACAGGAACCAAAGGTCGGCATCGGCAGCGACGATAGGCGCTGTCATTGCGCCCAGTCCCGAGCGCAGGCGAAATTCGCCCTTCTGCGCATCGCCTGTGATCTCGACCTCAAAATCCTGGGCCTTGTTGACGTAACGCCCGGCCAGCGGACGCGCGGCGGTGGCATCGGCCTGAAGCGGCGCATAGACGCGCGGCGAGCCGCAGAACACACCATCGACCTTGCCATCGGCACGCGGGCTCAGCACCAGATCGGTGATGGCGCGTTCTGGCTTGGCGCCACCTTGATGGCCGAAGTCGAAGCCGCCGACCCCACCTGAATTGAGGAAAGTCGGCACGCCGTCCTTGGCGACGATCTCGAAGACGTCAGGGCCGCCTTCCTGGCGGTAACGGCCTGGGGCGAGCGCGATCGGTGCCGGGGTTTCGTCGCCGAAATAGATGTCGGCGATGCGGCGGCCGAGCGCGAAAGATGCGACCTGGTCGTTGTTGGCGATGATGACGACACCAAAACCGTCATCGACAAAGCGGGTCGATTCCGACTTGCCGCCGGCGACCGTTCCGCCATGACCGACAGCACGCCTGCCACGATAGACGTCGGTAACGAGGCCAAGGCCGTAGAAGCCCGTCGCGCCGTTGTCGAAGACGCAAGGGGTTGCCATGCGTTCATACATTGCAGGCGTTCCGACCTTGGGATCGAACAGGTTCTGCTGCCAGACGATCATGTCGTCGAGGGTCGAAATCATGCCGCCCTCGCCGCCGAGATCGAGCCCCCAGTTGAGGTTGGCCCAGCCATCGGTGCGCTTGGTGTAGTGCGCGGCCAGCCGCTTCATCGCCGTTCCGTCGCGGATCAGCAGCGAGGTGTCGTCCATGCCAAGTGGGCCGGTGATGCGCTTGCGCAGCACCTCGTTGAAGGTTGCGCCCTCGATCTGCTCGATGATCTCCGACAGCATGAAGAAGCCCGCATTGCAGTAGGTCATAGCGCTGCTGGGCTTAAAATTCAGCGCATCCTGGCGGGCTATGACATCGCGGCCAGTTTGCCGGTCGGACGGCGTGAAGATCGACAGGCCGGCGAAGATCATGGCTTCAAGGTGATCGCGGAAGCCCGACGTGTTGGATGCCAGGTGCTCGAGCGTCACAGGCTGCTCCAGACGGGGCACGTATGGCAGGTGCTTCTGCACTTCGTCCGACAGGGCGAGCTTGCCTTCTGCTTCCAGCATCAGGATCAGCAGGACGGTGAACTGCTTGGTCTGCGAGCCGATGCGGATGATCGCCTTGCGGTCCATCGGCACGGCATTGTTGATGTTGGCGAGACCGTAGGTATTGGCGAAGATCTCACGTCCGCTTTCGGTGACCGCCACGACCGCGCCCGGGCTGTCGGGGCCGGTGAAATCGTTGAACAGCGCATCGATGCGCGCGGCAAAATCGGCCGGTGCCTTGGTCATGCCGGTCACTCCCTTCCTGATGTCATCGGATTGCCGGCGGCGCCGAGCGCTGCGCCGGATGTGCATGGAAAACGGTTGGCGCAACGCATCAGGCTCAGCCGCGATGCCGTGCCTTTATTGTGTCTGTCGTTACGCATGGTCCTGCCCTCCCGCATTGACCTTGGCACGACGCGCTGGGCGTCATGGGGTGCAGGGAAGTCGCCCTGCTCGTCAAAAGTTTTTGCCGTTCCCGCTTTTTTATGATGCAATCGGTAAGATTTCTTTTTGCATACGTCAAGTCATTTGCGTAAACGCTAAATCCTTGCCATTTTAGAAAACGAAAATAGGCTCAGCGCGCCGAGGCTGGAGAGAATGTGACCCAACAACCGCGACTGAGTGAATGCTTGCGCGCCGTGCGGCAGCGTCATGGGCTGACGTTGCAGGAAGTCAGCGAGCGCACGGGACTCGCCTTGTCGACGCTGTCGAAGGTCGAAAACGACCTGATGTCACTGACTTATGACAAGATCCTGCAGATCTGCACGGGACTCGATATCCCCGTTACGGAACTGTTGAATTTCTAACCGGCCAAGGGCGTGGAGCGCACAAGGCGTTCGGTGTTCTCTGC